>JALXCD010000001.1 GCA_026991135.1 Deltaproteobacteria bacterium
TTTTATTTGTGTCAGCATTTTTTTAAAGGTAGGGTTTTCTTGTTGGGAGGCTAGGATTTCAAGTCCTTTAATTAAAGGCAATCCAGCATCTATCATGGTTGATAGTTGCCTGGTAAAAATAACAATGTCCTTAGTTTTTACCTTTGGTTGTAAAAAGGAGATGTTTTCTAAAAGGTCTTTTGGCTTTTTCTTTAATTTTTTTAAACGGATGCGTTTTCTTGCAAGGAGCATTCGAGCAGTATGCTCATCCTTGGCTTCAATCTCCCCTTTCGCATCCTTTCCCGAAATGTCTGTTCCTACCCAGATATAAACTGGCATAAATCACCTCTAGAAATTTTATCGTTTGAAATTCAAAAAAGATACCAATTCCTTAATTAAGGATCGGTATTTTATTAGGAAAACTAAAGATGGGGTTAGAATGAAAAGTGTTTGACTATTTCTTTAACGGATAAATTTTTTATTAAAAAATTCTTTTTTCTGGAAGTGAAACCTGAGACTAGTTCGATGTTAGACTTTGGAATATTAAAAAACTTTGCTAAAAAATCTTGAACGGCCTTATTTGCCTTTCCATTAACTGGTGGGGCTTTAATACTGATCTTTAATCTATCTCCATATTGGCCACTTATCTTTGTCTTTGATGATTTTGGTTGTATGTGAAGTTTTAATAGTACACCCTTTTTTGTCTCGCTCAGATAACTTGGTAGTTCAATCACAACTAAAGGCCTTTCCTACAATATTTCAAAAGGGTAGGTCCTAGCTTTTGGACCTCTTTAAATATCTTTAAAAAGCCCTCTCTGTCACCTTCATCCAGGATTTTTTTTAGATCCCTGGCATGTTTTGTAAAGGTATTTACAGCAGTTTTGGTATATGGGTTTCCAAGCTGAATGGTTGCATAAAGCTCCGGGTCCTGAAGACAAAGTCTTGCCACTATATTCAATTGTCTTTCAAAGCTTGGGGTGGCAAGCTTTAATACATGTTCGAAATTTATCCCATCTTCTTCAAGGGACTTTCCAAGGCAAAGAAGCATGAAATGGTTAAGGGCCTGGACCCATGCCATAGTTCTATCATGTTCCTGAGGGGTAAACTCGGCAACAAGGGCCCCGTTTTCAATCAAAAATTCCTTCCACCATTGGTACCACCTTTGTCCCCTAGAGGGACAAAGGGCAACCCTAAGTCCTTTAAGATCCTTTTCTCCTGGGCCAAAAAGGGGGTGTGTGCCGCAAACCTCACAGACGCTATTTTCAAGCATCACCTTAACTTGTTTTTCCTTAAGGGAACAAATATCAGTCATAAATGACTCTTCAGGAATTTTGGGCCCGAGCTCCTTTACAACCTTTGGAAATACTTCCATTGGGAGGGCAAATATAATTACATGGCATTCCCTTACAAGGTCTTCTCCCTTAAGTTCGGTATCAACATCTGAAATAAGGACTTCATGCCCAGTGTCTTTAAAAAGGCGTTCAAACCAGCGGCCCATTCGCCCTTTTCCGCCAACTATTCCAATACGAGGTTTAAACAATTCTTCCATCCTGTCTATCTTTTATCAAAAGGGAGTTGTTAGTGATTTCAAGTTGAAAACGTCTTAGAAGGTGATCAGCAATTACAAGCTGCATCATGGCCTTTAAAACAGGAACAATTCTCGGTATGGCTGAAATGTCATGTCTTCCGCTGACCTTTATCTTTCTCGGATTTCCAGAGGTATCAATTGTGTCTTGTTCAATTGAGATGGAAGGAATGGGTTTTACTGCTGCCCTTGCAATTATTGCCTCTCCATTTGAAATCCCTGCGAGAATTCCACCCGCATTATTGCTCGAAAAGCCTTTGGGCGTTATGGGATCATTATTTTTACTTCCAGTCGTGTAAGCGGCCTTAAGCCCCGAACCAATTTCAACGGCCTTTACTGCGCCAACAGACATAAGGGCCTTTGCAATATCTGCATCCAGTTTGTCAAATACAGGATCTCCAAGACCTGAAGGGGCATTTTGAACAACTACCTCAACAACTCCTCCAGCGGAATCTCCCCTTTTTCTTATCTCTAAGGCCTTTTCCTCCATCTTTTTTGCTGCTTCATTGTCAGGGCAAAAGAGCCTGTTTTCATCAACTTCTTCCAGATTCTTCTTTTTTGCATCAATTCCTGCAAGGCTGATGGTATAAGCAAAGACCTTTATATCCAAAAGGTCCAATATCCTCTGTGCAATAGCGCCTGCTGCGACTCTAGCTGCTGTCTCTCTTCCAGAAGATCTGCCTCCGCCACGGTAATCCCTAATGCCAAAGCGTTTAAAATAAGTGTAATCACCATGTCCTGGTCTGAAGATATCCTTAATGTCATCATAGGACCTGCTTTTTGCGTCCTTATTCCAGATGAGGAGACTTATTGGAGTGCCTGTGGTCCTTCCTTCAAAGACACCTGAAAGGATCTGCACCCTATCAGGCTCTTTTCTGGCTGTTTCAGTGGTTCCACCTTTTCCAGGGCGTCTTTTGTCAAGGGCCTCTTGAATCATTTGTTCATTGAGGGAAAGTCTTGGCGGACACCCATCAATGACAGCCCCCAGGGCAGGGCCATGGGATTCTCCCCACGTAGTAACGGAAAAGGCCTTTCCAAAAGTATTACCAGGCATAGGTAAGGGCCTCGTTTATCTCTTGAGCGATCTGAAAAGGGCTTTTTTCATTGGTATCAACCGAGATATGGGAAAATTTCTCATAAAGGGGGCGTCTTTTTTCATAGGTCTTTGTAATTTCTTCTTTAAGGTTTTTACCAGTAAGAGAAGGACGCATAGTAGCACTTTTTGAATCAGATAGAAGCCTTTTCATCATGACTTCAAAGGGTGCCTTTAACCAGACAATAAGAGCCCTTTTTTTGAATTCTTCCATTATTTCTTCATGTAAAACCGCCCCTCCACCGCAAGCCAAAACAAACCTTTTGGGTCTATCAAGGGCCTCTTTAAGGGCCTTTTCCTCCCTTTTCCTAAATCCTTCCCAGCCTTCCTCCTCGACTATTTGAGAAATGGTCTTTGAGGCCTCTCTTTCAATGACTTGATCAAGGTCAATAAAAGGGCAACCAAGTACCCTTGAAAGTTCTTTTCCAACTGCAGTTTTACCTGTAGCCCTGTAACCTATTAAAAGTATCTTTTTAGCCTTTTTCTTCATAGATTATTAAAGGATTATTTCGAAAGCTCCTTTTCCAGTTTCTCCCAGTATTCCCAAAATTTGGGGAAGGACTTTTTTACAACCGTCTTGTCTTCAAAGGATATTTCAGGAATAAGTAGCTTTGCTATGGCAAAGGACATGGCTATCCTGTGGTCATCGTAGGTTTTGATTTTTGCAGGCCTAAGACCCTTTGGGTTTCCATGGATTACCATTCCATCCGGAAGTTCCTCTGCCTTACATCCTATCCGATTAAGTTCTGTAACAACCGCCTTTATCCTGTCTGTCTCTTTAATCCGAAGGTGCTCAACATTTTTAATAATGGTTTTTCCCTTTGAAAAGGCGGCAACAACAGCAAGGGTTGGAACAACGTCCGGCCATTTGGACATATCAATCTCTATGCCATAAAGCTCATCAGGCCCCGGGCCTTTTACAAGTGTTCCATTTTTATCCTTTTGCACCTTGCAGCCCATCTTTGATAAGATATCACAAAAAGAGGCATCCCCCTGGATTGGATTTGGCGGAAGATTTTTTATCCTAATGGCATGGGCCGTAACTGCTGCAGCACCAAAAAAATAGGAGGCGCTGGAGGCATCGGCTTCAATTGTGTAGTCATCTTTCTTATAGATGCCTTGTGGTACTATAAATCTACTTCCTTCTTCCTTTACGTGTATGCCGAAATCTTCCATTACCCTTAGAGTTATATCCACATAGGGTCTTGAGACAAGCTTTCCATCTAATTCAATAGTAAGAGGTTTTCTGGCGTAGGGTGCAACAAGTAAAAGGGAAGACAGAAACTGACTGCTTGCCCTTGCAGAAAGGGTTACCTCGCCACCCTCAAGGCCATTTGATGTTATTTCAACAGGAGGGCATCCTGTCCCTTTAATGCTTTTGGCATCTACTCCAATTTGTCTGAGAGCCTTTAAAAGGGGTTCAGCAGGTCTTTCTTCCATCCTGGGGCTGCCTGTTAAGATGGTCCTTCCTTTCACTAACGCTGAAAAAGATATCAAAAACCTTATGCCGGTTCCATTATTACCCATGAAAATTTCTTTTTGGGGCTCCTTTAGAACTCCCTTTGAACCTTCAATAAGCCATGTAGGTGTGCCATCATCAATTTTAATTCCAAATGCCCTAAGTCCATTCCGTAAAAGCTGGGTGTCTTCGCTATCAAGGGGGGTAAAAAGCCTGCATGCCCCATTTGAAAGACTTGAAACTATAAGGGCCCGCTGGGTAATACTTTTTGATCCTGGACACTCAAAGACTATTTCATGCATGATTGCCGTTTAATGTCTTGTAAAGCGCCTCTTTCATCACATCCCTTGGGGCCTTTTCCCCTGTCCAGAACTCAAATTGCCAGGCAGCCTGATTTAAAAGCATTTCAATGCCACTTATGGTTTTTTTCCCTGCTTCTTTTGCCTTCTTTAAAAGTTTTGTCTCAAGGGGCGAATAAACTATATCCATTACTATATCAAAGTTTTTCACTGCATGTTCGGGTATGGGCATCTCGTCCACATTGGGGCTCATTCCAACAGAGGTTGTGTTAATCAGGAGGCCTGCTCTAAGATTGGCGGCATCTGTGAGGGGCCTTGCCCTGCAGCCGAAGTCCGTGGCTATCTTTTCTGCCCGTTCCAATGTCCTGTTACAGATGGTCACATCTGCCCCCTTTTTTAAAAGGCCATAGCAGATTGCCCTGGAAGAGCCCCCGGCTCCTAACACTACGGCCTTAAGGCCGGAAAGATCCGCCTTTTCCCTTATTGCCTCAACTGCTCCGAGCCAATCGGTGTTAGTCCCGAAAAGCCTTCCATTTGAATTCTTAATGGTATTACAGGCCCCAATCCTAGCAACTGCATTGTCTATCTCATCAAGATAGTCAATTACACCCTCTTTGTTTGGAATGGTTACTGAAAGCCCTTTTATATCCAAACACTTCATGGCATCAAGGGCCTTTTTCACATCCTTTGTTTCAAAGGCCAGATAGACCGCATCTATGCCAATTGCATTAAAGGCAGCATTGTGCATTACTGGGCTAAGGCTATGCCTTACAGGTTTTCCAATTATTCCGTAAAGGGCTGTATGTGCAGTTATATTTCTTATATCCAATCTATCCATCCTTTTTAAGTTCTGCCCTTACCCAGTTTAAAAGGCCTCCTGCTGCAAGGATATATCTATCTCTTTCAGAAAGCTCAAGTCTTGCCTGAAAGGTATCGCCACCCGAGCTCTTAATAGTTACCGTTTTTGCCCCTGTAAGAAGGGCATTTCTTATTCCAGGGATAGTAAGCGTATCATCCTGGTTGATCCTGTCATAGTCTGAGGGATCTTCAAATGTCATTGGGACAATGCCAAAATTAATGAGATTTGCCTTGTGAATCCTGGCAAAGCTCTTTACAAGTTTTGCCCTGACGCCCAAATACCTAGGAGCAAGGGCTGCGTGTTCCCTTGAAGAGCCTTGACCATAGTTCTCTCCACCAACAATTATCACATTTCCTGAATCCTTTGCCCTTTTTGGAAAATCTGGATCAATGGCTGAAAAAACATATTCACTTATGGCAGGGACATTGCTCCTTAAAGGAAGTATTTTGCTTCCTGCCGGCATTATATGGTCGGTTGTTATGTTATCCCCTACCTTTAGAACCACTTTGGCCTCAAGCTCTTCCGGAAGCGGTTCAAAGTCGGGAAGGGGCTTTATATTTGGGCCCCTTATTATCTCAACCTTGGTTCCATCTTTAGGGGGTGGGATTATACCATTGTCATTGATTATGAATTTTTCTGGCATTTCAACCCTTGGAGCCTCGCCGAGCTCCCTTGGGTCAGTGATCTTTCCAGTTATCGCAGATGCAACTGCTGTTTCCGGGCTGCAAAGATAGACTTGGTCGTTTTTCGTCCCGCTTCTCCCAGGAAAATTCCTAGTGAAGGTTCTTAGAGAAATTGTATCGGTTGCAGGGGCCTGACCCATACCAATACATCCAAGACAACCTGATTGGTGAATTCTCGCCCCGGCATGAATAAGGGTTCTAAGGACCCCTGATACATCAGAGTTTTCTAAGACCTGGCGGCTTCCTGGGTTAATTTCAAAGCTTACATTTGGATTTATGCTTCGTCCTTCAAGGGCCTTTGCCGCTATGGTTAAATCCCTGAGGGAAGAGTTGGCACACGAGCCTATTATCACTTGGGATACTTCTTTACCAGAAACTTCTTTGACCTTAACCACATTGTCAGGGGAGGAAGGACAGGCTATCATTGGCTCAAGGCTTGAAAGGTCTATTTCAATTACCTCGGAGTAGTTTACATTTTCATCAGGTAGAAGCTCTTTCCAGTCATCTTCTCTATCCTGGGCCTTAAGAAATCTCAATGTAACCTCATCAGAAGGAAATACTGTTCCAGTTGCCCCTAGCTCTGTTCCAAGGTTTGCTATTGCACCCCTGTCTGTAACTGACAGGGTTTTAACGCCAGGTCCGAAATATTCAAGGACCTTTCCAACCCCGCCCTTTACGCTAAGCCTTCTTAATAGCTCAAGTATTACATCCTTGGCAGATACCCAAGGAGAAAGCTCTCCGGTCAGATGAATTCCAATTACCTCAGGCATGTTTAGATGAAAGGGTTGTCCGGCCATTGCCATTGCAACATCCAAACCACCTGCTCCAATGGCAAGCATCCCGCACCCGCCAGCAGTTGGTGTGTGACTGTCTGAGCCTAGAAGTGTCTTTCCAGGGACTGCAAATCTTTCAAGATGGACCTGATGGCAGATGCCATTTCCTGGCCTTGAAAAGTGTATTCCGTATCGGGCAGCAATGGATTGGAGGAATCTGTGGTCATCTGCATTTCTAAAATCAGACTGTATAAGGTTATGGTCAACATAGCTTACGGAGAGTTCTGTCTTTACCCTGTCAATGCCAATGGCCTCAAATTCCAGATAAGCCATGGTTCCAGTGGCATCCTGTGTAAGGGTTTGATCTATCTTAATGGCAATGGGTTCTCCCGGTGTCAGGTCTCCTTTAACAATGTGAGCTGCAATTATTTTTTCAGTTACACTCAATCCCATATTCTAAAATTACTCCTGATAATTTTATTTTTAATTTATTGACACGAACATCTATTTCCGTTTCCATTTCCATTTTTCTTTTCCCAGAGGCAGACTCGCATAGGAGGGATATTAAGGAATTCAAGCTGAACCTTTTCCTTTCCCATTATTGGCTTACAAAGAGATATAACACGTTTGCTCAACTGGTATGCGACAAATCTTCCATTGGGGGCCAATGCATCATTTATGGCCTGGATTATTTGTGAGCCGCATTCTTCACTCATGGTTGAAAAGGGTATGCCGGAAATGACTGCCTCTGGCGCTTTAAGTCCATATTTTTCCAAGATTTCACTTAATTTTCTGGCATCTCCTAGGTGTGCAATAAGTCTTTGGTCCTCAATGGAACTTACTATTTTATGAAAGTTAGGATTTATTTCAATTGATAACAGTTTGGCATCTGGTTGCATGGCCTTTAGAATTGCTTTTGTGGTACAGCCAGTCCCTGGGCCAAGTTCCACTATGGTCTGTGCCGATTCTACCTTGGCAGTCTGGATTACCTTTTTAACCAGTGCCTGAGAGCTTGGGATTATTGAGCCGATTTGTAAGGGGTGTTTTAAAAATTCTTGGAAAAAGAAAAGCCCACCATTCATTATTGTAGTTATTGGACCTAAAGATTCTCTCCTTGTGTTCATGACCAAAAATTGCCTCCTAAAAAATTTTCCTCTCCCAACTGAATGGAAAATTAGATTGGTAATTTATAAAGCACAATAGTTGTGATTTGCAACTACTCTTTTTGAATTTTGGAGATATTTTGTGAATTTTTTAAAAGGGAAAAGGGCCAAGGGCAAAAGCCAATGGCCCTTAAGAAGGAGGATGGAGGTTAAGGATTAATTACATTCCAGCCCCTTTGCCTCATACAGTTAATATAGGCCTGTTTGTATTTTCTCTCAGCCTCTACTGCATTATAGGTTCCTCCACCGATTCCACCTGCGGCAGCTCCAATGGCGGCTCCCTTGCCTGGATCACCAACGGCAGCTCCAATGGCAGCCCCTGCAGCAGCTCCAATGGCGCCACCAATTAAACCGCCTTTAATGGCTTCACCCGGAGTATAACCAGACACCTTCTGGGCAAGCATTTTACACTCGGTAAGGTCCTGGGTATAGCTTCTGCGCGGAGGTGGGGGAGGCGCAGTAGTTGTGGCTGGCTGGGAATAGGTTGTTCCTGTTCCCTGGGGATAGGTTACAGGTGGAGTTGGAGCAGGAGGTGGAGGCGGAGTCTGATATTGTTGAGGATACTGCTGCTGAGGATATTGTTGTGCAGGATATTGTGGAGGAGGGGGTTGTTGTGGATACCCTCCATAGGCTGCCGGGGAAGTGGTTGGATCAACAGTAGGGGTCCAGCCACTTTGGGCAGCACACGAGACAAGAAAAAATGAACCTACCAATAACAAAAGGATTGTTTTTTGGGCTTCCATTGAATCTTCCTCCTGATAAAGTTTTATTTTAGTATTTTATACAATATTTATGCCATCTTATAGACGATAATATAACATCTTTTGTTTAAAAAATATAGATAAAAAGATTATTAAATTTAAAACAAGTATATAGTCCTCTTAATTAATACAAAATTAATATAACTAAAAAATTGAGAACTGCTTCAGTCTAAAAAATTATATAAAATATAATTCTGAGGTCGCTTCTATCTTCTCTGCCACCTATATTTTCAGCCAATAAATTTTCAGAAGCAGCACTCTGGTCTTTTAAAGAGCCTCTGATTCTGAATTTCGACCAATTATTGATTTTATATTTTAAATCCAAAATATACTCTGAGAAGTCATCGACGAGTTTTTTGTGTCGGAACTCACATTCGCATAACCAAATTCAACACTCAAACCTTTTAAAGGTTTTACAATTACCTGTATGCCAAATGCGGTACTTGGTTCATATAAACCATAACCTTGTTGAAAGTCGGTATATATCGGAGCAGAGTTTACAGTTTCAAAGTTGTTGCCTGAAATTTTATCATAGAGCAAGGCAATATCTACTATTCCAAATAGTGATGTCCCAATTTTTGCACCAACCAGTGTGGAGTTGGGTGCACTATTGTATGCATTGCCTCCAAATTGAGCTTTCAAATAGCTGTTTGTACCTATTGGTAAACCATACTTTAGATCAATATATTTGTAATCATCTAATGCAATTTTCGCTCCTCGATTATCACTGTCCGATATTGTTTTAATGAGACCTCTGAAAAAGGCGCTTTAATTCAAAAATTGTTGGGCTTATAACCATAAATATATTGCGAATCAAGTAATGTTATCAAATACAGTTAAAACTTTTGGCA
>JALXCD010000002.1 GCA_026991135.1 Deltaproteobacteria bacterium
AATAAAATCAATAAATTAAAAGAATATATTTCAAAAGAAATTAAAATCCGCGGTCCAATTTCTTTTAGAGATTATATGGAGTTATGTCTTTATCAAGATGATTTTGGATATTATTCACAGAGGAATTTTCCTGTTGGAAAAGATGGTGATTTTGTAACATCTCCTCATGCCTCAAGGCTTTTTGGATGTCTTCTTTCTGTCCAAGTAAAAGAATGTTTTGAAAATATTACATATCAGTATGACCTAAATATTTGTGAGATAGGCGCAGGATCAGGTATCCTTGCAAAGGATATCCTAGAGTATTTTAAAAACTTTGAACCTTCGATCTTTAACCAGTTAAAATATATAATAATTGAGCCAATTCAAAGACGAAAAGAGGTATTAAGTGAAATTTTAAGTGAATACTTAGATCATATAGTGATTTTAAATGCCTTAAAGGATATATACGAGTTTAAGGGGGTCATCATAGCGAATGAATTGTTGGATGCCTTTCCTGTGCATGTAATAGAGAGAAATAGCAAAGGAATTTTTGAGATTTTTGTAGATGAAAAGGAAGGAAAATTTTTTGAAATACGAAAAGAAATTACTAATAAAAGGCTATTAGATTATATAAGAAGAAATTTATCAGATATCCCTGAAGGTTACAGAACAGAGGTAAATCTTGAGATTTTTGACTGGATAAGGGATTTGTCGGCAGTTTTAAAAGAGGGATATGTGATAATAATAGATTATGGTTTTAGTAAAGAAGAATATTATGCACCCTATAGAAATAGAGGGACTCTTCTTGGATACAGCAGACATCAGACCACTGAAGATTTTTATAAAATGCCAGGCCTTATTGATATGACTGCCCATGTGAACTTTTCAGATGTGATTGAAGCCTTTGAATCAGAGGGGTTTTTTTGTGAAGGCCTTACACCTCAGTGGGCCTTTTTGGGAGGTCTAGACTTTGAAAGAACTGTAAAAAAAGTTCTTGGTGAGATAAATCCCTTTTCTCCCGAACTTGCCGGAATAAAGGCCCTTATATTTCCACAGGGAATGGGTGAAACACACAAGGTATTTATGGCATCAAAAAATATAAAAGAAAGAATACCTCTTAAAGGGTTTTCTATAAAAAATATGTTAAATAATCAGCTTAGATAAGAATCAAAGGTTTTAGTTGAGCGGAAAACTTACAGTTGTAAAAAAATGCAATTTTTCCATTCGAAAGGATTCTTTTGTATAAGATATTTACCAATGAGATATGAACCTTAAAGAAAAAAAACTCATAATATTTGACTGCGATGGGGTCCTTTTTGATTCCTATGAGGCAAATAGGGCCTTTTATAACGAAATAGCTAGGGGGGCTGGTAGAGGTGAAATAGATGATGAAGAAATGTCCTTTTGCCATATGCACACTGCAAAGGAGTCTATAGAATATCTTTTTAGAAATCAGCCTAATCTTATGGAAAGGGCCTTTAAGGTATATGAGGGTCTGGATTATGGAGATTTTTTGAAATATATGACAATGGAGCCTGGAGTTTATGAATGTGTAAAAAGATTAAAAGAGAGATTTTTAACAGCGATATCCACCAATAGAAGCACAACAATGCCAAAACTTATTGAAGTTTATGAACTTGATAAACTATTTGACCAAATAGTATGCGCCCTTGATGTAAAAAGACCAAAGCCGGATTTAGAGGGAATCCATTTGATTGTAAAAAGACTGGGGGTAAACTTGAAAGATTCGGTTTATGTTGGTGACTCAAAGGTTGATGAAGAGGTGGCAAAAAGGGCTGGAATTCCATTAATAGCCTATAAAAATTCAGATTTGAATACAATGTTTCACGTGGAAAGTTTTTGGGAGCTGGAAAGATTATTTGCCTAGGTAAGAGTATTTAAAATGAATATCTTTTTAGAATATCCAATCATTTTTCCTTTACTTTCATATCTATTTGGAAGCATTCCCTTTGGACTTTTGTTTTCCAAGGTAAAGGGAAAGGATCCAAGAAAATTTGGCAGCGGCAACATTGGTGCCACAAATATTTCAAGGTTACTGGGAAAAAAGTGGGGGATTATTACCCTTTTATGTGATCTTTTAAAGGGTTTTTTGCCTGTTTTTTTTGTCAGCACAATTCCACTTTCTAATTTCTATATTGCAGTTACAGGTCTTATGGCAGTGGTAGGGCATTGTTATCCGGTTTATTTGAAGTTTAGAGGTGGAAAGGGAGTGGCTACTGCCCTTGGAGTCTATTTGGCAATATGTCCTTTGGCCCTTGCATTTGGTGCCATCGTTTTTTTTGCCGTAGCCTATTTTTTTAGAATTGTTTCTGTAAGCTCTCTTGCAGCTGCCACATCACTTCCTCTTCTTATTAGTTTAATCTGTCCTGACAGGTTTTTTGAGGCCATGTCCTGGTCAATTTGTTTTATTATATGGATTAGACACTCTGACAATCTCAAGAGGCTTTCAAGGGGAGAGGAAAAAAGAATCAGTTTTGGATCCCGAGGGACTTAATCTTTCTATAAAGGTGACGTCTTTCTATTCCAATTGATTCTGCAGTTTTTTTAATATTTCCGCCAAATTCATTGAGTTTTTTCTTTATGTATTCTCTTTCAAAGATGGATTTTGCAGTTTTGAAATCCGGACAGGTGAAACAGGAAACATCTATATCACGAAGCATATCTTCCTTAAGTCCTTGCTTTTTTTTGCTTGAGATTAGATTCTTGGGAAGATCATCAAGCCTTATGATATTTTCCTTTGAAAGAATCACAAGCCGTTCTATTAGATTTTTAAGTTCTCGTATGTTTCCAGGCCAGTCATAATCACAAAGGGCATTAAGGGCATCTTCTTCAATCTTTACCCTTCCATTTGAAAATTCCTTCAAAAACTCATCAACAAGGAGAGGAATATCTTCCTTTCTTTCCCTCAAAGGAGGAATTTCAATGGGAATGACATTCAATCTAAAATAGAGGTCTTCTCTAAAGTTGCCCTTTTTTATCTCCTCTTCAAGGTCCTTGTTAGTGGCTGCAATGATTCTTACATCAACGGAAATGGTTTTAGAGCCTCCTACCCTTTCAAACTTTTGTTCCTGAAGAATTCTGAGTATCTTGGCCTGAGTTTTAAGGGCCATGTCTCCGATTTCGTCAAGGAAAAGGGTTCCCCCATTTGCAAGGTCAAATTTCCCCCTTTTCATGGATGTGGCCCCTGTAAAGGCGCCCTTTTCATGACCAAAAAGTTCGCTTTCAATTAGTTCTTCTGGTATGGCAGCGCAGTTAACTTCCACCATTGGCTTGTGGCTTCTTTTACTCAAACGATGGATGGTCTGTGCTACTATCTCTTTACCTGTTCCATTTTCACCCTGAATAAGTACCCATGCATCCGTTGGGGCAACAATCCTTATCTGTTCCTTTAATTGCATAATCTTTTTGCTTTTACCTGTTATACTTACAACCCTTTTTGTCTTTTCCTTAAGGAGTCTGTTTTCCTCTTGCAAGTCCTTAAATTTCAGGGCATTTTTGATGGTAAGGATCAGGGGTTCTATAGAAAGGGGTTTTTCAATAAAGTCATAGGCGCCTAGTTTTGTGGCCTTGACCGCAGTTTCTATGGTTCCATGCCCTGACATTATTATGACAGGTAAAAAGGTCCATTGTTTTTTTATGACCTTGAGGACCTCTATTCCATCCATGTCAGGCATCCATATATCTAAGAGCACAAGATCAGGAAGTTCACCAGATTCCAGCATTTCAAGGCATGGCTTTCCGCCATCTACAAGAATTACTTTATATCCTTCATCTTCTAAGATACCTCCAACAGAGTCCAAGATGGACCTTTCATCATCTACTATCATTATTTTTTTCTTAGACATGATTTAAGGTTAAATTACGACATTGGTAAATGTTATTATAAACTTAACACCTTGACCTCTATTTGGCTCAACAGCTATTTTTGCGTTATGGGCATCAATAATAGATTTAACTATTGAAAGTCCAAGCCCTGTTCCACCCTTTCTTCTAGTGTAATATGGATCAAAGACCTTTTGGAGGTCTTTTTTGTTGATACCTATTCCGTCATCTTCAATAGAAATGGTAGCTATGTCCTGTTCTTTCTTAAAAGTACATTTTATCTTAAGATTTTTGGCCTTTCCTGCATTTATTGAATTGTCGATTATGTTTATAAAGCATCTTTTAATTTGTTCTTCATCTATCATGATTTTGGGAAAATCATCAGAAACTTCAAAGGAGATATTTATAAGCTGGCTATACATGTCCTTTACCTGTTCAATTATAGGTAAAACACTTTGGAGCCTGAGTTCAGGAGCAGGCATACGGGCAAATTTGGAAAATTCATCCACTAGCCTTTTAAGTTCGTCGGCTTGATCTATGATAGTTTTTGTACAGGATTCAAACACCCTTTCATTATCACCAGAGAAGAAGTTTTTAAATTTTCTTCTCAGCCTTTGCGCAGAAAGTTTTATTGGCGTAAGTGGATTTTTTATTTCATGGGCTATTCTTCTTGCAACATCTCTCCAAGCAGCAAGTCTTTGTATCCTTTCAAGGTCGGTAAGGTCTTCAAAGACTATTAGCATTCCAGAAGTGCGCCCCTTTTTGTCTTTTAATAGAGAAAAATTTATCAGCAGGGATTTGACCTGATCTCCTATCTCTAGACGAATGGATCTTTTAATGGTTCCCTTTCCCGAACGAGATAGTTCCTTCGGTATGGATTCTAGATCAGAGAGCTCATCACCCTTTAAAAGGGATTTGTAGTCAAGGCCAATAAGATCGTTTGGATCCCTTTCAAGTATTTCACAGGCAGACTTATTAATTGTTGTAATTTTGCCAGCTCTATCAAGGCTTATTACACCAGTTGTAATGTGTTCAAGGAGCATTTCTATGTAGGCCTTTCTATTTTCAAGCTCTGAATAGCTCCTTAAAAGTTTTTTAGTTGCCTCTTCTGCCCGTGTTTTAGCCTCCTTAAGATCCTGAGTCATTATGTTGAATGCCTTTACAAGCCCGCTCAGCTCATCTCTTCCTTTTATGTCAAGATGAAAATCAAGATCTCCATGGGCAATCCTCTGGGTGGCATCTGCAAGCATTTGGACAGGCTCTGTTATGCTTTTGGCAAGCTTTAGTGCAAGCCATATGGAAACAAATATTATTAGAAGGGTGATTAGAAATAGACTCGAAAGAAGGCTTGTCTTTAAAGGGTCCTGAAAGAGTTTTAATTGTTTATATTCTTCGTATCCTTTTTTGACATCCTCTAATCTTGAAGCTATTTCCTGGGGTAGGATCTTACCTATAAGTAAGTATCCTATTGTATTAGAATCCAGATCAAATATTGGTCTTACCACATTTATAAGACTGCCTGATGGGATTTCATGTGTGATGATATGATAAAGATTTTTTTTTCCAAGGTTTTTAAGAATCTCCTTTTCTGGAGGTGCTAAATCTTCTGTGAGAGGAAGCCACTGTCTTTTCCAGATTACCTTGCCGTTTTTCTCGATTACTTGGACCAGATTTATGCCAAGGGTCTTCTTTAAAGGGGTTTTTCTAATATCTAAGGAAGCAGGATTAAAAAGACCGTCAATACACTGTGTGTCAAATTTCTTTTCATCAATACATCTAATGCTTATTTCATTTACCAGAGAGTCTTCAATATCCTTAATGTAGTCAATTTGATGGTTGTAAAAATTCCTTCCGATGGAAATAGCCTGTTCAAGGCTTTTTTCAATTTTAATATCAAACCAGTATCTTAAACTTGTCTGCAAGAACTGAAGGGAAATAAAAAACAAAAGAATGGTTGGAAGAAGAGAAATTATTATAAATGCAACAGTAAGCTTTCTTTTGAGCTTTATACCGATTATATGAATATTTTCTTCAAAAAGAAGTTTTACAAGATTTCTTATTACCAGAAAGCTTAGAGTTAGGATAAGAATTAAATTGATATTAATTACTACGAATACAAATACATTACTATATTTTGGAAGGGGTCTTATTACATTAATTAATTTAAATTCTATAACACTAAAAATTAATATGAGTATAAAAATAATGAAGGCTAGAAATCGTTCCCTTGTCTTTTTGTCTTGAAATTTAGTAGATAAATTCAAATTCATATGTATCTGTTTCAAAACCAAAAGAAGTAAAAAGACTTACTATTTTCGAAAAAGGCATTGAGCTTTTTTCTTTTTCTGTTTTTGCCTTAATTTACACTAGATATTTATTTCCCTTCTTAAGTTTCGAAATATTTATAAGCTTAAGATTCCTTATCCAAAGAAGATATTTCTTAGCCTTTTCAATATCTTTTACACCAATTAATTTATTGATCGGATAGGTAAAATAGATGAAATACCTGTTTTTAAGATTATCAAAACTAATTTGTTTTCTAAGCTCAATGTTCAATAGCTCTTCATCCATTAAAAAACGTTTTCTCTTAAGTTTTATCTTAAATACATAGGTTACAGATATTCCACTATCAATTATTTTTTTTATTTCATCTGTCAGTCCGTTTTTAAGATAAAACGAAATTAAAAGATTTTCTGAACCTTCCGAAATGGCAACTCCTTCAATCTTTGGAGGCAGATTTTTTTGGGAAAGGGCAAGGGAGACTTTATTGCAAAAAAAAGTGAAAAGGCACAAAAAGACGGCAATCCTTAGAGGAATTAGCCGTTCTTTTGCTATTAAAGATGGCATGTTTTGAAATAAAAGTGGTGCGCCCTCCTATTTTTTTCTTTCAAGGACATATTGGGCAAGCATTTTCATATTAGTCTTTATTTTTGAATCAGGGAAAATACTTAGGCTATCACATGCTTGGTCAATGAGCTTTTTGGCCTTTTTAATGGTGTAACGAAGTCCACCTGTTTCCATTAAGAGCTCTTTTACCCATTTAAAGTCAGTTGTTGAGGCATATCCCTGGCAAAGTAAGGTCATTAATTTATCCCTATCTGGTTTGGAAGCACGGTCAAGGGCCACCACTATTGGAAGTGTGAGTTTTCCTTCCGCAAGATCTGTTCCTATGACCTTTCCAAACTCAGATGTATCGGCTGTGTAATCCAACACGTCATCCACCATTTGAAAGGCCTGACCGATAAAAAGGCCATAATTACTGAGAGCCTCTATCTCATCCATTGATCCATTGGCCATAAGAGCTCCGATTTTACAAGAAGTAGATATTAACGCAGCGGTTTTTCTAAAGATGACATCAAAATAGGTCTTTTCATCAAAGCTTGGGACCTTTGCATGAAGAAGTTGAATTATTTCCCCTTCAGACATTAGTGCAACGGTTTTTGAAATTTCCCTTGCAATACGAACATCTTCAAATCTGGAGGCAAGCTCAATGGCTCGGGCATAAAGGAAGTCTCCAACCAGGACAGCAGCGCTATTTCCCCAAATCTTATAGGCAGGAGTTTTACCTCTTCTCATTTCTCCTGCATCTACAACGTCGTCATGAAGAAGACTTGCTGCATGAAGATATTCTGGAACTGCAGAAAGGTCATAAATGTCATCGTTACTGTAATCACAAAGCCTTGCTGCACAAACTGTTAGAAGAGGTCGAAGCCTCTTTCCACCTGAAAAAAGGATATGACTGCTTACTTGGTTGACAAAAGATATATGTGAGGCAAAATGTTTTTTCAGCGTTGTCTCTATTTTCAGAAAATCGGGCTGAAAGAAATCCATTACCTCCTTAAGGGATTCTTTAGAGCCTGGTATTTTTTTTAGTTGCGGGGCCAATTTTTTACCTCTTTTAAGAAAAATTTAATGTTTAAGCAAATACCACATAGAGTGAAAAATTTAAACAAGATGTTGCATATAAAAGGAACATGAGTCAGTCCCAAAAGGCCTTAACACCCATGCTCAAACAGTATCTGGATATCAAAAAAAGATATCCTGACTGCATACTTTTTTATAGAATGGGTGATTTTTACGAGATGTTTTACGATGATGCAATAGTGGCATCAAAAATTTTAGATATAACCCTTACTTCCAGAGACAAAAATAAGGAAAACCCAATTCCAATGTGTGGAGTGCCACACCATGCCGCTGATGGATATATAACAAAACTTGTCAGGGAAGGGAAAAAGGTTGCAATATGCGAGCAGGTTGAAGACCCCAAAAAGGCCAAAGGTATTGTTAAAAGAAAGGTCATAAGGGTGGTTACCCCCGGCCTTTTGACCTTGGAAGGAGGCCTTGATTCAAGGGAAAATAACTTTATCGCTGCTGTATTGAGGTCCAATAAGGGCAAGGCCTTTGGCATTTCCTTCATGGACCTTTCCACGGGAGAATTCAGAGTCACAAGGGCAAGGGATGAAGAAGTGGCCCTTGGAGAGCTTTTTAGAATCCAGCCACGGGAACTTATCTTATCCCAAGAGGAAAGAGGAGGCCCCCTTTTTACCAGGCTCTCACAGGCCCTACCAAACTGTTTCATAGGCTTTAGAAGCCCTCAATATTTTGAGCTAAAAAGGGCCAAAGATGCATTAAAGGAGCATTTTAGGGTTGTGACCCTTGATGGTTTTGGGCTTTCAAATAAAGATTTAGAGGTCCAGGTCTCAGGCGCCCTTCTTTCTTATGGTCTAGAGACCCAACAGGGAAATATAGATCATATCTCAAACCTTTCCCCCTATGAGCTTGAAAGATTTTTGAAAATTGATGAGTCCTCAGTGAGAAATCTTGAGCTCATTTCTAATAGCCTTGATGGCAGCAAAAAGGGAAGCCTTTTGTCTGTAATAGATAAGACAGTGACCTCTATGGGCGCAAGAATGCTTAAAAAGTGGCTTCTCTATCCATTGATTGACCGTGGAGAGATAGAAAAAAGGCTAAGGGCAGTAAAATACCTTTTTAAAGGGGAAGAGGAACGGGTCAGATTGAGAAAACTATTAAAGGGAATATATGACCTTGAGAGGCTTATTGGCCGGGTGGTCATGCAAACTGCAAATGCAAGAGATATTCTTGCCTTAAAGGAATCCCTTGGGTTTCTTCCTGAAATAAGATCCACTATTTCCTCACTTCTTGTTGGAAACGATAAGGAAATAATAGGACTTTTTCGGGAGTGCCTAGATCTTATTGATCCAATGGAAGACCTTTTTTCTTTGATTGATAAAGTCATACGGGAAGATAGTCCTGTGACCTTAAGGGATGGAAATCTTATAAAGACAGGATTTAATAAAGAGCTTGATGAAATTATTGAGATTCAAAGGGATGGTCGGAAGTTTATTTCAAGGATAGAGGCAAAGGAACGGGAAAGAACAGGAATTTCAAATCTAAAAATTGGATATAACCGAGTCTTCGGATATTACCTAGAAGTATCAAAGACTCAGTCTTCAAAGGTCCCTGATGACTATATCAGAAAGCAAACACTGGTTTCATCTGAAAGGTATGTCACACCTGAGTTAAAGGAGATAGAAGAAAAGATACTTTCTGCCCAGGAAAAACGCCTTTCCCTTGAATATGAAATTTTTTGTGAAATAAGGGATGAAATTGGGAAAAACGCAAAAAGGATTCAGGATACTGCAAGGGCCCTTGCTGTTATCGATTGTATCCAATCGCTTTCAGAGGTTGCCTTTCAAAATGACTATGTGTGTCCGGAAATTATAGATGGGGACGAGATAGATATCAGGGCAGGAAGACATCCTGTGGTTGAAAGAAATCTGGAAGACAAAAGGTTTGTGCCAAATGATATAAGGCTAAATCATAAGGACAGCCAGTTGATACTTATTACTGGCCCAAATATGGCAGGAAAATCAACTGTTCTCAGGCAAACAGCCCTTATTTGTCTTTTGGCCCAAATGGGAAGCTTTGTCCCTGC
Source organism: Deltaproteobacteria bacterium (assembly GCA_026991135.1). GTDB lineage: Bacteria > Desulfobacterota > Dissulfuribacteria > Dissulfuribacterales > QOAL01 > JAADCZ01. The sequence continues at coordinate 9,779 of JALXCD010000002.1, forward strand.
TAAAAAGGCTAAAGTTTCAATCCTCGATCAGATATTTACAAGGGTAGGGGCTACAGACTACCTTTCAAGGGGCCAAAGCACCTTTATGGTGGAAATGAAAGAGACAGCCAATATCCTCAATAATGCCACCAGCAAAAGTCTTGTAATTCTTGATGAAATAGGGAGGGGCACCAGTACCTATGATGGCCTCTCCATTGCGTGGGCGGTTTCAGAACATCTCCTTTTCAAGGATAAAAAGGGTGTAAAGACCCTTTTTGCAACCCATTATCACGAACTAACTTCTCTTTCCAAAGTGCACAAAAAGGTAAAAAACATGCATGTTGAGGTAAAAGAATATGAAGATAATATCTATTTTTTACATACCCTAAAGGAAGGCGCTACTAGTAAGAGCTATGGCATACAGGTTGCTGCTCTTGCGGGCGTACCCCAAGAAGTTATTGAAAATGCAAAGAGGATATTAAGGGAGATAGAAAATAAAAATTCTGAAAAAGGAAGCGGGGTTCCCATTGCTTCTATTAATACAACAGACTATAAAATAGTGGTTCAAAAGACCTTGCCTCTAGAAGTCAAGGAAGATGACAGGGTAAAAAAAAGGCTTTTGAAGCTGGATATAAATCAGATTACGCCCCTTGAGGCCCTTAATATTTTGAACGAACTTTGCGAACTCGTCAGGAAAAGAAACTGAAGATATTAAGCCGCCTTTATCTATTTTGTGTCATTTTATTGTCAGCCTGTTTTTTTGACAGTGCTTTGGTCTTTATTCCTCTTCCTACGTGTCATATTGCTCATGCTTCAAAGGGAAAGACCAATGCCTTGATGGATTATCAAAGGGCACGGGCCTCTTATGATAGACTTGCTTCAAGTGCTAGACTTAGAAGATACAGAAAGAATTGGCTAAGGGTCATTGACGCCTTCAGGCGTGTCTATCTCAAGTATCCTGATAACAAAGAGATAGCTCCAAGGGCCCTTTTTATGATGGGGCGCTGTTATGTGGAACTTTATGGCTATTCCAGAAGGCTTTCTGATATTCAAGAGGCCATAGAGAGATATCAGGTCCTTGTTGAAAAATATCCTTTGAGTCGTCTTGCTGACGATGCCCTTTATCAAATGGGGCAGATATACAAGATGACAGGAAGACCAAGCAGTGCCATCAAGGCCTGGAAACGAATATTAAAGGATTACCCAAATGGAAGCCACGCAAGGCTAGCCCGTCATAGGCTGGAGGCCCTTGGAATAAGGTTCAGTAATAAAGAGAAAAAGGAAAAAGTTAATAACACTCAAAAAAAGCCCAAAAAAAAGGCTTCTAATCACAAAAAAAAGAAAAAGATAGCCATAATCAAAGACCTGAAATATTGGTCAGATAAAGACTACACAAGGGTGGTTGTTTATTCAACCGGCCCTGTATCCATTAAAAAGGGGATAATTCCAGCCAATAAGAAAAAACACCTTCCAAAGAGATTTTATCTAGATTTATATCCCGCCTATAAAAAGATAGGGCTTCCAGAGTATTTCAGGATTCACAACAGTCTTTTGCGCTCTGTAAGAATAGCCCAATTTGCCCCAAAGACAGTAAGGGTAGTCTTTGACTTAGAAAAGACTGAAAAGACAAAGGTCTTTTATCTTAGAGAACCCTTTAGAATTGTAACAGATGCCTTTGGAGCCCATTATTCAAAGAAAACATGCCTTGTAAGGCCATCTAAGTCTGGGAAAAAATATGGCAAAGTAAAATTATCAGGCAAAAAGCTATCCCTTGCCCAGCAACTTGGCCTTTGCGTTAAGACCATAGTTATAGACCCAGGGCATGGCGGAAAGGACCCTGGTGCAAGGGGCCCTTCTGGACTTAAGGAAAAGGACGTTGTTTTAAAAATAGCCAAGAAACTAGCCAAAATCCTTAAAAAGGAACTAAAATGTAAGGTAATAATGACCAGAAAATCAGACCGTTATCTGCCCCTCACCCAACGGACTGCCATAGCAAACTCGTATAAGGCAGATCTTTTTATATCCATACATGCAAATGCAGCTCCCACCAGAAGGCTTCGGGGTATTGAGACCTATTATCTCAACTTTGCCCTGGACGAGGATGCCATGAGGGTGGCCGCAAGGGAAAATGCCACATCAAAAAAGCGCATAGGCGAGCTAAGAAGTATCCTGAATGATATATTAAAGAACAGCAGGGTAAACGAATCCTCAAGGCTTGCCAGAAAGGTCCAGGAAAGCATTATTTATACTTTAAGAAGGCGCTACAAAAATATTAGAAATCTGGGTGTAAAGCAGGCCCCATTTTTTGTTCTCATTGGTGCAAGGATGCCCAGCATTTTGGTGGAGACATCCTTTATCAGTAACCCACAAGAAGAAAGACGCCTTAGATCTCCTGCCTATCAAGAGGCCTTGGCGAGGGGTATAGCCAGGGGGATAGAAAAATATATAGAAGAAACCCAGCTGGCCTTCAAAAATTAAGTTTGTCCCTATAATGCCAGGGCTTTATAGATGGCCTCGGCATTTTTATATCTCTTTTTCTGGCGGCAGTCCCTGAAAAATTTTTTGTTGCAAGATAAAGACGTCAATTTTTCCAGTTTTTCGGTCAAGAGGCCGATAACAATAAAATATGAACCATTAATAAAATCATGGCGGTCCGCTCATTTATAGGGTCTGATCCTGCACAAAAGGGAGTCTGAAAATGCAAATAGAAGCCCTTGGGGAAGTTAATCTCGTAAAAATGTCAACCTTTGAGACCAGGGAAGAAATACTTGAAAGGCTGGGGCCCTATCTTTCAGAGCTTAGATACAAAAAAGGCCAGGAGATAGATATAAGGTCCCACGACAGCAGCCTTTACTATGTCCTTGAGGGCAAGGTTGAGGTTTCATACGAGGAACAGGGGACTAGGATTATCGTGGCCATCATTGGCAAGGGGGAGTTTTTTGGAGAGGTAGGATTTATTGATGGCCTAACCAGGGTTAGGAATATCAAGGCCAGCAAGGATTCCGTGCTTCTGAGGCTCTCCAGAGGCAATTTTGCAAGGTTGAGACTAGAGGATCCACATCTATTCGGGGACCTTGTGCACCTTTTAACCCTTTCCATTTGCAGGAAGTTTCGCCAAATGATAGGAGAGTCAAGACCTTTAAGCAGCTATTCTGCCTTTCTTTCCGGCGGAAGGATTCCTCTTTTCAGAGAACTTAGGGCAGTGCCAGAAAATATCTTTAGAAGCAGTCTGTGGAGAAGGGTCACCGAAGAAGTGGAGTCTTTTAAAGGAGTCATGTACCACATTGCCAATGAGATACAGGCATGTCCTGAAGATGAGCTTTTTGACAGGTGCTATCCTGGAGTCAAAGAACTTATTGACCGTTTTGACTTCTATATTGAGGCCCTTTCAAGAAACGAGCAGGAAGATCCAGAGATAATGGATTATGTATGGGGCTATATCTTCAAGGAAATTTTCCCGTATTTTATGAGAAGCCGATTCGCCCAGCGGGCCTATTTCAAGCCAAAGGGTTATGCAGGGGATTTTCTAATGATGGAGGCGATTTACCGGAATGAGCCTGACGGAGACGGTGCACTGGGGCTACTTGTTGACAAATATTGCCTTGATACACCTCCAGCGAGGGCAGTTCGGGAAAGAAGAAGACTTCTTTCAAAGATTATTGAAAAGGAAGTGGAAAGGCGTATTTCCATGGGTTTAAAAGATGGCCAGAGGGTTAGGATAATGAATCTGGCCTGTGGTTCAAATAGGGAGCTTTTCGACTTTTTAAAAAGGAGCACGAGGACAGAAATCATAGAGGCCTTGTGCATTGATGCAGATAAGGACGCTCTAAAGTTCACGGCTGAAAAGGTTGATACATTTTCCCATAAAGCCAGCATTTTGCTAATGCAGGAAAATGTGATAAAATGGTCTTTAGGCAGGTCGAAACATGATTTTTCAAAGCAGGATATCATCTATTCTGCAGGCCTTACAGATTATCTGGATGAGCGCCTTTTTATTGCCTTGGTGAAAAAGGCATACAGTTTTTTGAGGCCGGGCGGAGTTTTGATTCTGAGTAATTTTTCAGTAAACAATCCCAATAAGGCTTGGATGGACCATATCTTGCAATGGAAACTCATACACAGAAACAATCGGGATCTTAAACAACTGTTTAGGGCCGGTGGTTTTGGTGAAGACGTCAAAATTTTTCACGAGCGTGAGGGAGTAAATCTCTTTGCTGTGGGCAGAAAGGAGACATAGTTTCCGGGAGTATCCCGACACTTGAAAAACAACTCAGAGCTAAAAAAAGAATTTCAGGAAGATCTTTTCCCAGTCCTAAAAAAGACGGTTGCCCTGGGTCTTGTCCTGATTATAGTCCTTGTTCCCGTTTTTTCCTGGGTGGATTATTTTTATTATCCCCTTTTTTTTCGGAGATTTCTTTATTATCGCATTTTAGCCGCATCAGTAGCAGCCCTTCTTTTTTATCTTAATTTAAGATCACAGAATTTTCGTGCGTCAAAGGTCATTGGGATACTTGGTTACTACGTGGTGGGCCTTTGCATCATCCTGATGATCAGGGATGTAAATGGTTTTGGGACTCCTTACTATGCAGGGCTCTTAATGGTGTTTATTGGTTTTATTGCTCTATTGCCTCTAGATATCTTCAGTCACTTGTTTCATGTACTCGTCCTTTACTTTTTTTATGTTGTAGTAGTGTTCATGTCTGGAAAAACGCAGGTATCACCCCTTTTCTGGGTCAATAATGTGTTTCTTCTTTCGTCCTTGGCCATATTGCTGACCGCCTCTGTCATCAATTACAGAAAACGTTTTGAAGAGTTTGTTGGAAGAAAGAGGCTGATGATGGCAGAGAAACGCCTGAAAAACTATGCGGAAAGGCTCAAACAAAATGCAATGGAATCAGAGTCAAAATATGTGACAGTGGTGAATAATGCAAGGGAAGGAATACTCATTTTACGGGATGAAGGCATAAGTTTTTGCAATCCAAAGGCTAGAGATATTCTTGAGGAAATTGGTGCTCTGGAAAATGGAGAACTCTCACTAAAAGCCCTTCCGGCTCAGATGAAGGAAGAGATTCAAAAGGCCTATGGAAAGGCGGTTCAGGATAGAGAAGGCACTATAAATAGGGAGCTTAGGTTTGTTGATGAAGGCCGTTCCGGGAAGTGGTTTGAGTACACGACGGTTCCGGTTGAGCTTGGAGATTCAAGGGCTTGCGTGCTGTTTTTAAGGGATATTACAGTCAGAAAACAGATGGAAAACGAGCTGATTCAGTCCCAGAAAATGGAGGCCATAGGTGTGATGGCAGGTGGCGTGGCCCACGATCTCAACAATGTTTTTCAAATAGTATCCGGATACGTACAGATGGGCCTTGAAATTGCAGAAAAAGATTCACGTCTTAAACATTTTTTGGAACAAATAGAGAAGGCCATTGCCAGGGCATCTATGGTTGCAAGGCAGCTGCTCATCTTTGCAAGAAAGGATGAGAGCAACAAGGAAGTTCTGGACGTCAACTCCCAGATTGTTTCCCTTACCAAGCTACTTCATAGGGTTGTACCAAAGATGATCACTATTGATCTCAGGCTATCTAAAGACGCCGGTCATGTTTTAGCAGATCCGGTTAAGCTTGAGCAGGTGCTTTTGAACCTCTGCATAAATGCTCGGGATGCCATGCCAGAAGGTGGAAGGCTTGAGATTTCAACATATTGCACTTGGCGCCTACCAGAAACATTAACAGAAAAAGAGGTCGGAGAAACGGAAGAATACGTATGCATAAAGGTTTCAGATACTGGTTGTGGAATACCTCAAGATATTAAAGAAAGGATATTTGAGCCTTTTTTCACTACAAAGGAAAAGGGGAAGGGAACGGGGCTTGGCCTTTCCATAGTGTACGGTATTGTTAAGGATCACGGCGGTTTCATAACCTGTGAAAGCCTGGAGGGGGAAGGAACAGAATTTTCTATTTATTTGCCTGCTTGCAAGGAGAAGGGGAAATATAAACCAGAGAAGTCCACCGAAAAAGAGATACAGCAGGCAAAGAATGAAACCATATTGTTGGTAGATGATGAGGAACAGATAAGGGATATAGGGGTTAATGTGCTTGGAAAGGCAGGTTACAGGGTTACAGCAGTGGAAACCGCTGAGACCGCCCTTGAGTATCTGGAAAAACATGGTTTGCATGTTGATCTAGTTCTTTTAGACCTGAACATGCCGGGAATGGGCGGAATCAGGTTCCTTGAGGAGCTAAATGTCCGTTACCCGGATAATGATATTAAAATCATTATTTGTACCGGTTACTTCGAAAAAGATGACCTTTCGCGGTTTAAAGATATGGGAGTGGATCGGGTCATTTCAAAGCCTTTTAAGTTTTCCGAGATTATGCCTGTCATCAGGGCCGTGCTATCATCCTAATTTTTCAAGTGGACGTTATGGCACATCTTTGGAGCACCCTTTAGGCTTAAATGACTAAGCCTGTGATTGATACCTTTGCACTCTTTAACGAGTTTGGAAAAATTAATTGTTAAGTTTTAGACCATCGTTGAACTCCTTTAATTCCTGATTTATTATCCCTTCTAAGTTATCAATAATTTAAAAATTTTAAGTATCGGCACGGGCCTATGCCAAATGTTACGTCAACTGATAATTGAAAATTTCGTCTTAATAAATAGGGCGGAAATAGAATTTGGCCCTGGCCTTACTGTTATTACAGGGGAGACTGGTGCTGGAAAAAGCCTTGTTATAAAGGCCTTAAAACTAATTCTTGGGGCAAAGGGAGAAAAAAGGCTAATTGGAAATTTTGGTAAAAAGGCAATAATCCAGGCCCTTTTTGATATGCCAGAGGCTCTCTCAGGATTTTTTGAAGAAAGAGGGGTGGATGTCTCTGATGAACTAATCCTAAGGCGAATAATCTCTCCTGACGGAAAAAGCAGGATATTTATAAATGGTGTTTTATCAACTGTTCAAGACCTTAAGGCCATCTCTCCCTATTTAATCAGCATATCTAGCCAGCATGAGTTTCAAAAGCTAGGAAATCCGGAAAACCACAGAAGGTGGCTTGATGAATTTGGAAGAATAGAGCTCTTGGAATTAAAAGGGCTTTTCCATGAAACCAAAAAAGAGGAAGAAGCTCTCTCAAGGCTTTTGGAGTTAAAGTCAAGGGAAAGTGAAAAAAGACTGGAGCTAGAAAGGGATGCAAGGCTTATTGACGAACTCGATCTTAAGGAGGGAGAAGAGGAAGAACTGATCCGGGAAAGGGAGATATTAAGGGAGACCGAAAAGATAAAAAGGCTTGGTAATGAGCTTTACAGTCATCTTGATGGCGAAAAAGGCTCAGTCCTTGAGAGGTTGTCAGAGTGCAAGGTCCTTTTAGACAGGTTGTCAGGTATTGATGAGGGCTTAAGGTCCCTTTTTGAACGTATGGAATCCCTCTTTATTGAGTGTCAGGATATCTTTCTTTCCATTAAGGATTATCTTTATGATCTTCCCCAGGATAATTCAAGGCTCAGAAAGGTGGATGAAAGGCTTTTTAAGATAAGGGAGTTAAAGAGGCGATTTGGCCCTGAGATTGAAGATATTTTTTCTTATCGAAATAAGATTGAAAGGGAGCTAAAGGGGCTTGATGAGCTTTCTCAAAGGATAGAAAACCAGAAAAAGAGGGTTAAAGGGCTTCAAGAAAGACTTTTAGAGCTTTCAAAAAAGATAAGCAAGAGGAGACATGAGGTTTCAAGGGATTTTTCATCTCTTGTTTTAAGGGAGTTAAAGGGCCTAAACCTTCCAAATGCAAGTTTTGAGGCAAGTGTTATTTCTCCGCCTACTCCAGAGCCTTCTGATTGTGGGCCAAAAGGATTTGATGAGGTGGTTTTTTATTTTAGCGCAAATCCTGGAAGGAGGATGGAGCCAGTTTCAAAGGTGGCTTCAGGTGGAGAGCTTTCACGCATCCTTTTGGCTCTTAAGGTTGTTCTAGGAAGGACAACAGAACATGAAACCATAATTTTTGACGAGATTGACACGGGTCTTGGGGGTGAGGTTGCTGAAAATATTGGAAAGAAACTAAAAAAGATAGCAGAATCCAGCCAAGTAATAGCCATCACCCATTTCCCGCAAATAGCAGCTCTATCAAAAGGACATATCCAAGTGGAAAAGATTCAAGGTGGTAAAGAGACAAAAACCCTGGTAAGGTCCCTTTCCCGTGAAGAAGAAAGAGTCCAAGAGATAGTGAGGATGCTTGGTGGAGAGACAAAAAAGGCAAGAGAATACGCCAAAGAAATGCTTGGTCCTTTTTTCAGGAGGGCTTGATAGCATACTTGCCTGCAAAGTCCTCCAAGAGCAGGGAATTGAAGTTATTGCCCTGAAGTTCATAACCCCCTTTTTTTTCTATGATCTAAAAAAGAAAGAAAAAAGACAGGCCTATATTGAAAGCACAAGGGAAAAGTACGGCATAGACCTAAAGGTAATAGACATCTCAAAGGAATATATAAAGATGCTCCTTGACCCTCCACATGGTTATGGCCGCTATTTAAACCCCTGTATTGATTGTAAGATTCTCATGATAAAAGAGGCCAAGAAGCTTCTTTCTGAACTTGGTGCAAGCTTTATTGCCACTGGAGAGGTCCTGGGCCAAAGGCCTATGTCACAAAGAAGGGATACCTTGAGGATAATCGAATGTGATAGTAGTGCAGAAGGTATACTCCTAAGGCCTTTAAGTGCCAGGTTTTTAAAAGAGACAGAGCCTGAGATAAAAGGAATAGTTGACAGAAAAAGGCTTCCTGAAATTACTGGAAGGTCAAGAAAAATACAGATTGAGCTTTCAAAAAGATATGGAATAACAGACTTTCCTGCGCCTGCCGGAGGTTGTATTTTAACAGACCCCATCATGTCTCAAAGGTTTAGAAGGCTCTTTAGGATGTTCCCCAATTTTACCATTGATGATTGTGTCCTGGTCCAGATGGGAAGGCAGTTTATCTTGCCTAAGAAGGGATGGCTTGTTGTTGGAAGAAATAAATCCGAAAATATTATTCTTCAAGAAGAGGTAAGAGAGGGAGACATTGTCTTTAGGGCCTTAAATATCCCTGGCCCTTTTTCTATATTAAGATATCAAAAGGAAGAAGAGGATATCTACCTTTCTGCAAGGATTGTCGCAAGATATGTCAAAAAAAGAGAGCTTCCCTGTATCATACGTGTAATAAGGCGGGATGAAGAGATAAAAACCTATGAAATCAAAGAGCCCCTTTCAGATGATGAGATAAAAAAACTTATGTTTTAGGCTCTTTGTCGACAGTTTTTTACTTATGTTTCTTGACATTATAAGTTCTAAAAGGCAGATTAGTTTTTTTATCAAACAAATCACCTAAGAAGAGGAGACGTTTTGGTCAGATGTTAGAGATAATCAGGAAAAATGCAGCTTCATGGTTAATGAAATTTATATTGGGAGCTATTGTAGTTGTTTTTATTTTTTGGGGAGTTGGAACCTTTCGCTCTGGACGGCTTGACGTCATGGCAAAGGTGAACGGGGAAAAGATTCTGGTAGAAGAGTTCCAGAAGGCCTACAATTCCTATGTGGAAAGGCTTAGGAAGATGTATGGTGGAAATATCCCCGATGCCCTTTTTAAACGTCTTAAGGTTAAGGAAAATGTTCTCAATCAATTGATCGATAATGTTCTCATTCGCCAGGAAGCTAGAAGGATTGGCCTTAAGATTACGGATAAAGAGCTTCAACAGGTTATTCTTAATATTCCCGCCTTTAAACAAGGTGGTGTTTTTGACAAGAGACTTTATCAAATGGCCTTGAGAAATGCCCATCTCACACCTGTTGATTTTGAAAATCAGCTAAGAGATGAAATGCTTTCAAGAAAGCTTCAGTTTGTAATGTCATCTGGCCTGTATTGCCCGGACAATGAGGCCCTTTCTTTCTTCAAATATCAAAATGCAAAACTTGATGTGGAGTATCTGAAGATCGATGCTTCATCGTGTGTAAATGATGTAAATGCAACTGACAAAAGGTTAAAGGAGTGGTTTGAAAATCATAAAGAGCGTTTTAGAACAGACCCACAAGTAAGATTAAAATACCTGCTTTTTTCAAAAGATGAGTTTGAAAGGGCTGCAAATGTCACAAAAGAAGAAATAAAAGAATATTACAATGAACATCTTTCGGAATTTCATGTTCCAGAAAAGAGAAAGGCAAGACACATTCTCATTAAGGTCCCAAGGGACGCAAATGCAACGGTGGTAGAGGCTGCCAAAAAGAAGATTGAGGACTTAAAGAAAAAGATTGAAAAGGGGGCCTCCTTTGAAGATCTTGCCAAAAAGTTTTCTCAGGATGAAGCATCGGCCAAAAATGGCGGAGACCTTGGCTATTTTAAAAGGGGAACAATGGTCAAGCCCTTTGATGAAAAGGTCTTTTCCATGAAAAAAGGAGAGGTAGCAGGCCCTGTTAGGACTGTATTTGGCTGGCATATTATCAAGCTTGAAGACATAAAAAAGGAACATACTAAGCCCCTAAAGGAGGTTGAGAAACAGATTGCCAAGATTCTCAAAGACAAAAAGGCCAAAAAGCTCATGTGGGATGAGGCCAATAAGGCCTATGATATGATAATTGAACTTGGAAGCCTTGAGGCATATGCTAAAACAGCTGGTAAGAGGGTGAAAGAGAGTGGGCGTTTGTCAAAAAAATCCCCTGACCCAGTAATCGGCTTTAAACCCCAAGTGCTTGATATGATTTTTTCCCTTGATAAGGGAGAGTTGAGTTCCCTTCTTGAGGTGCCAAAGGGGGTCATGGTGGCAGAACTTGTTGAGAAAAGACCTCCTTATATTCCTAAGTTTGAAGAGGTAAAAGCAAAGGTAGAAGATGCCTATACAGAAGATGAATCACTTGCCCTTTGTAAAAAGAAGGCAGAAAAGATACTTGAGATGGCCAAGAAAAAGGGGATCAAAGAGGCAGCAAAGAAATATAACCTGAAGGTTAAGGATACTGGATTTTATAAAAGGACTGACCAGGGAGCAGGAGGGAAGCTTCCTTTTCCTGTAGCTCAGGGGGCTTTATCTCTTTCAAAGAAGAAACCCTATCCCGAAAAGGTCTTCCAAAGTGGACGCTCTTTTTACATAGTTCATCTAAAGGGTTTTAAGGAAGACGCTGATATAAAGGAATTTTCAAAGGAAAAGGATAAAATCAAAAAGAGAATTGCTGCTAGCAAGGCCCAGACCGCCTTCTCTTCATGGCTAAAGCATCAAAGGGAAAGAGCAAAGATAGAAATAATAAGAAAGCCATAAATTTTGATGAAAATCTGCGATCTTCATACCCATACTACAGCCTCGGATGGATCGGACAGCCCGGCAGAGCTCATAAGGTTAGCTATTGATGCAGGATTAAGCGCAATAGCAGTTACTGACCACGATACAATCCAAGGTCTTAAAGAGGCAAAAGATGAGGCAGAAAAAAGGGGCTTTGAGCTTATCCCAGGGGTGGAGCTAAGTGTAAATTTTAAAAAGGGAAACATGCATATCCTTGGCTATTTTATTGATGAAAACGAGGAATTTTTTAAATCCACCCTAAAAAGGGTCCAGATGGCAAGGGCAGAGAGAAACCCCAAGATTTTAAGAAAACTTAAGGACCTAGGTATTTCAGTAACCATGGATGAGCTTGAGGAGATTTCAAAAGGTGGACAGATTGGAAGGCCCCATATTGCAAGGGTTATGGTGGAAAAGGGATATGTAAAATCCGTAAGCGATGCTTTTGATAGATATCTAAAAAGAGGTGCCAAGGCCTATGCTCCAAAGTCGATTCTGGATCCTGGCGAGGCAATAAAGGTAATAAAAGGGGCTAGAGGAATACCGGTTCTTGCCCATCCCTTTTCCCTTTTGGCAAAGGACAGGGACGAGCTTTTTTCCATTGTAGAATCCCTTAAAAAAGAGGGCCTTATGGGAGTTGAATGCTATTACACCGAACACGACGAAGCCTTTACAGGCGCTTGCCTTGAAATCGCACGGGCCCTTGATCTCATTGTCACTGGTGGAAGTGACTATCATGGAAAGGCAAAGCCATATATAAAGCTTGGGCGCGGAAAGGGAGGGCTTAGGGTTCCATATTCCTGTGTGGAGGCGTTAAGGAGTGCCCTTTAATAGAGTTTTTTTAAGTGAAATTAATCAGTTCGAGAAAAACTTTTCCGTAATATAAATGAAAAGACCCCTAATATTATCTTTCCTGGCCCTGCTCTTTCTTCTTTTTCCCTTCGCCTCATTTGGAAAAGGCCCAGGGCCTGACTACGGGGATGCAATAGTTGTTGGGTCCATTGGTGATGCCTCAACCCTCATTCCAATGCTTGCCTCTGACGCAACCTCCCATGAGATAGCAGGCCTTATCTATAATGGCCTTGTCAAATACGACAAGGACCTTAACCTTGTGGGAGACCTTGCTGAAAGCTGGGATATAAGTAAAGACGGAAAGGTAATAACATTTCACTTAAGGCATGGTGTCAGATGGGAGGACGGGGTTCCCTTTACTTCCAAGGATGTCCTTTTTGGCTTTAAGACTATAATCGATCCAAAGACCCCTACTGCCTATGCAGGGGATTTTCTTGAGGTGGAAAAGGCAGAGGCCCCGGACCCTTACACCTTCAAGGTCACTTACAAGGAGCCCTTTGCCCCGGCACTAAGTTCCTGGGGGAATATTGTGGTCCTTCCTGAGCACCTTTTAAAGGGAAAGGACATTACAAAAAGCCCCCTTTCAAGGCACCCGGTGGGGCTTGGGCCCTTCAGATTTAAGCTATGGAAGACCCAGGAAAGGATAGAGCTTGTGGCCAACAAGGACTATTTTGATGGCCGCCCCTATCTTGACGGTTACATAATGAGGATAATCCCAGACCCTGCAACCATGTTCATGGAGCTTAAGGCAGGAGGGATCGACTGGATGGGGCTTTCTCCCATCCAATACAAAAGGCAGACCAATACCCCCTTTTTTAGGAAAAACTTTAGAAAATACAAATACCTGTCCTTTTCCTATACATATCTTGGTTACAATTTAAGGCATCCCTTTTTTAAGGACAAAAGGGTTCGTAAGGCCATATCCTATGCCATTGACAAAAAGGAGATAATAAGGGGTGTTCTTCTGGGCCTAGGGGTTGTTGCAACCGGGCCCTATAAGCCCGATGCCTGGTATTACAACCCAAATGTCAAAAGGTATCCATACGACCCCCAAAAGGCCAAAAGGCTTTTAAGGGAGTGCGGCTGGAAGGATACCGACGGAGACGGCATACTTGATAAAGACGGAAGGCCCTTTGTCTTTACAGTGCTCACCAACCAGGGGAATTCCCTAAGGGACAAAACCGCCCAGATAATCCAGTACAGGCTCAAGCAGGTCGGGATAAGGATGAAGATAAGGCAGCTTGAATGGACCGCCTTTATAAATGACTTTATTGATAAGAGGCGTTTTGAGGCGGTTATCCTTGGCTGGACCTTGGGCCAGGACCCGGATATCTTTGACATCTGGCACTCTTCAAAGACAGGCCCAAAACAGTTAAACTTTATTGGCTATAAGAATAAGGAGGTGGATAGACTACTTGTCCTTGGAAGGCGCACCTTTGAAAGGGAGGAGAGAAAAAAGGTATATTTCAGGATCCAGGAGATACTTGCAGAAGACCAGCCCTATACCTTTCTCTACGTCCCGATGGCTCTTCCTGTGATTCATGCAAGGTTTCGCGGGATAAGGCCTGCGCCTGCCGGCATTGACTATAACTTTATCAGATGGTGGGTTCCAAAGGATGAACAAAAATATATCATGCCCTAAAGGGGAGGCCTGATGGATTTTTTTCTCTGGCTTCTTAAAAGGCTCCTTGCCCTTGTCCCAACTTTTTTTGGAATTACACTAATCTCCTTTTTTGTCATGCACCTTGCGCCAGGTGAGCCAATGAGCATTCAGGCAGACTTTAATCCAAAGATGACCCCAGAGATGCGACAAAGGCTTAGGGCACAGTACGGGCTCGACAAACCCCTTTATGTCCAGTATGGAAGGTGGCTCAATGGGCTTATTCACCTTGATCTTGGAAGGTCCTTTTCACCGGACAGAAGAAAGGTGTGGGACAAGATAAGGGAAAGGCTTCCTGTCACCATATTGATAAATGTCCTTTCCATGATCCTTATCCTTGTGGTTGCAATTCCCCTGGGAGTCAGGGCCGCAGTTAGGCAAAACTCCCTCTTTGACCAGGTGACAACGGTCCTTGTCTTTATTGCCTATGCAGCGCCTGCCTTTTGGGTGGCGCTTCTTTTGATGCTCCTTTTTGGCATAAAGCTGGATCTCCTTCCTATCTCCGGCCTTCATTCCCTAATGGGATATGATTCCATGACCACCTTCCAAAGGGTCCTTGACTGGTCAAAACACCTGGTGCTTCCTGTATTTGTATCGGCAATAGGAGGGCTAGCAGGCTTTTCAAGATACACCCGCTCTTCCATGCTTGAAGTCCTAAGACAGGACTATATCACAACAGCCCGGGCAAAGGGGCTTTCAGAAAGAAAGGTTATATATAGACATGCCCTTAGAAATGCCCTTCTTCCTCTAATAACCATCCTTGGGCTTTCGGTACCTGGGCTTATTGGAGGAAGCGTGATCTTTGAATCCATCTTTGCCATTCCAGGTGTGGGGCAGCTAATGTGGTCAAGTGTCATGGCCAGGGACTATCCTGTCCTAATGGGGAATCTGGTGATAGTCTCGGTCCTTACGCTTCTTGGAAACCTTCTGGCAGACATAGGCTATGCAGCAGTTGATCCAAGGGTAAGGACAGGTATCCAGGAGGGAGACTAGGGCCACATGAAAGGGGGGAGCATTGAAGGAAAAAGAAGGTCCATAGGGGCCTTTTGCCAGAACCCCCTGGCAATAATAGGCCTTTTAATTGTCCTTGCCCTTGCCCTCATTGCCATATTTGCCCCTTTGATTGCGCCCTACGACCCGCAAGCTATCGACACCTTTCATATACTTGAGGCACCTTCCCTTTTGCATCCCTGTGGCACAGATTCCCTTGGAAGGGATTGTCTTTCTAGACTCATCTATGGTGCTCGCATATCCCTTCTTGTGGGCTTTGTTGCAGTTGGTATTGCTACAGTTGTTGGCACTTTCTTGGGTGCCCTGGCTGGCTTTTACGGGGGCTTTGTGGATGGGCTCATAATGCGCTTTGTTGACATAATGCTTTGTTTTCCAGCCATTTTTTTAATAATGGCAGTCATTGCCTTTTTGGAGCCATCCATCTGGAACATCATGATAGTCATAGGGCTTACAGGTTGGATGGGGGTTGCAAGGCTTGTAAGGGCAGAGTTTTTAAGTCTTCGTAAAAGGGACTTTGTCCTTGCCGCAAAGATAAGTGGGGCATCGGATTTTGATATCCTTTTTAGCGAAATACTCCCTAATGCCATTGCGCCCATTCTGGTTTCTGCCACCCTTGGAATTGGAGGGGCCATTTTGACAGAAAGCGCTCTTAGCTTTCTTGGAATAGGTGTTCAGCCGCCCACCCCTAGCTGGGGAAACATGCTTACAGAGGGGAAAAATAACCTTGAAATTGCCTGGTGGCTTTCTGTCTTTCCAGGCCTTGCCATTCTCATAACAGTCCTTGGATACAATCTTCTGGGAGAGGGTTTGAGGGACTTTCTGGATCCAAGAAAGGATTAGTGAAGGTTCCCTTCCAGAACTTTTGAAGGCAAATAAAAAACCTTTTGACTAAGCCAAATTTTTTTGTAGTAAAAGGAAAAAGTTATTATTCTCAGTAAGATAGTAAATTTAGTATTCAGGTGGCCCTTAAAAAATGGCTGATTTTTCCCAAAAGACCCTCAAGCTGCGAGGAACCATAGAAAGGATTACCTATCAGAATCCCGAATCCGGCTTTGCCATTTTAAGGGTAAAGCCAAAGAGGGGGGCAAGGTTTACAGTAAAGGGCCATATTGCAGAGATAGCAAACCAGGCAAACATTGTTGGAGCCGAGGTAGAGTTTGACGGCATCTGGCAGATGACAAAATATGGCCGCCAGTTTGACTTTTCATCCTACAGACTCCTTGGAAGTGAGCTTTTGTTTTTTCTTAGCAAGGTTGTTAAGGGCCTTGGGGAATCCCTTTCAAAGACACTCATAGAAAGATACGGGGAAGAAAGGTTAATAGAGATACTTGATAAAAACCCAGAGGAGCTTTTAACCGTAAAGGGTATCAAGGAAAAAAGGCTTGCAAAGATATTAAAATCCTGGCAAAAGCATAAGTCCCTTAGGGCCCTTGCTACATACCTTGGAGGCAGGGCCAATATCACTCCAAACCTCCTTGTAAGAATCTACAATCACTTTGGCGACAATTCCCTTCAAATCATAAAGGAAAACCCCTACAGGCTAACAGAAATTAGAGGGATTGGCTTTAAGACAGCAGACAAAATCGCCCTTGAGCTTGGCGTAATGTTTGACTCCCCCTGGCGTATAAAATCCGCCATAGGCCATGTCCTTCTGGAGGCAGCCGAACAGGACGGACACTGCTACCTTTATAAAAGGGATTTATTAGGCACCCTTCAGGAAATACTAAAAAAAGACGAGGAGGAGATCCAGGTTTCCAAGATTGAGGCAGTGATAAAAAAGCTTGTCCTTGAGGGAGAGCTTTGTCTTGGCAGGGAAGACGAGGTGGGCCTTTGCGCATATAAATTCATGGAGGACTGGATAAGGGAGTTTTTCCTTCAAAGGCAAAAAGGGCAAAGAAAGGTCATTGGTGAAAGGGAGGCCCACGACTTTATAAGAAAATACGAAGACCATCACGGTGTTGAATTTTCCGAGGAGCAAAGACAGATAATCTTTGATGTGGCCACAAGACCCGTTACTGCCTTTGGCCTAGCTGGTTATGCAGGCACAGGAAAAACAACGGTTTGCAGGGCAATACTTGACCTCATAACTCGATATTTTGCCTCAAAGGAAGAGGTGGTCTGTTGCGCCTTTACAGGAATGGCCTCGTCCCGTCTTAGAAAGGCAACAGGCTATGATGCCTTTACCATTCACTCCCTTTTGAAATATAAGGGTGAAAACCTCTTTGAGCATGGCCCTGAAAATCCGCTGCCTCAAAAGGTGGTCCTGCTGGATGAGGCATCAATGGTGAACCTTTCCCTTTTCTACAGGCTTGTAAAGGCCCTTAAGCCCTCAACCCTTTTTATCCTTGTGGGGGATCCTGCCCAGCTTCCTCCGATAGGCGCCGGAAATGTTTTTTCAGACCTTCTTGAAAAAGGGATACTTCCAGCCGTTCATCTAAAAAAGATTTTTAGGCAAAGGGAGGATAGCCGCCTTACGGTCTTTGCCAATGAGATTAGGCAGGGAAAGGTCCCTGATGGCATTGACGAAAGGAGGTGGCACGACTTTTCCTTTGAAAGGGTCGAGGCCCACAATATCTTTGCCCTCAAGAAAAAGGGATTAAAAGACAGTGAGCTAAAAAGATATCGAGAAGAAAATAATGAGGCCATAAAAAAGAGGATATTGACCCTTGCAAAGAGATATAAGGAAAAACTCAGCCATCCCGTATGGGAATTTCAGGTCCTCACCCCCATGAGGATAGGTCAGCTTGGGACAGAGATATTGAACCAGGAGCTTCAGGCCATACTCAACCCTTCAAAAAATGGTGCCATGTCCTTTAGGCGTTCAGGGATTGAACTTAGGGAGGGGGATAAGGTTGTGCATCTACAGAACAAGGATATGGAGGTTATGCCCTGGGACGGTTTTATAAGGTCTGGAAAGGAATTTAAAAAGGTTGAGTTTAGGCGGATCTTTAATGGAAATGTAGGGCTTGTGGCAAAGATAGACCATGAGCTTGAAGAGTTTTATGTGGTCTATCCTGAAAGGATTGTTGTTTCCTATGATTTTGATCACCTTGGAGACATAATTGAGCTTGCCTATGCCCTAACGGTCCATAAGGCCCAGGGTAGCCAGTATAAGATTGTTGTAATCCCCCTTTCAAATTCTCACTACATAATGCTCAACAACAAGTGGTTTTATACGGCAATAACCAGGGCAGAAGAAAGGGTCTATGTGGTGGGGCAGGAGTTTGCCCTTAAGAGGGCATGTAAAAATATTCAAGGAGTTCAAAGGCTTACATGGCTAAGAAGAGAAGAAATATAAACTAGACGCTTAGAGTTGCAATTAATGAATATATAATTTTTGGCATTAAATGCTTTATTTTCTTAAAAATTTTTTATTTTTTCCGGTTTCATTTCTTGACCTTGATGTTAGTGGGTGTTAATTTTTTTTAGCTTAAGCGATGTTATTTTTTTGATCGGGGAGTGATGGGAATTAAATGATACTTATTCTTAAACCAGAGGTTGACAAAGAAAGCCCTGAGCTAAAGTGGATCTATGAGTTTTTGGAAAATTTCCCTGGCATTAATGTCAGGTTGATGGAGCTTCAGGGGGAAACCAGAACTGTCAGGGAGATTCATCTGATTGGCCCTACCCATAATGTTCCTGAAGAGGTCCTGGCAAAGATGCCTGGGATTGAACGGGTGGTAAGGGTTTCAACTAAGTACAGGCAGATAGGCCGTCATGACGTAAGCTTTGTTCCTGTAGGCTTTACCTATAATGGGATTAAATTTGATCAGGAAAGCCTTCATATATTTGCTGGTCCGTGTGCAGTTGATACTCCTGAATACGTGGAAGAGACCTTTAAGGTCTTAAAGGAGCTTGGGATTGCCACGTCCCGTATGGGTGCCTATAAGCCACGGACAAGCCCCTATGACTTCCAGGGTCATGGAGCCAAGTGTCTTCCCTGGGTATTTGAGTTGGCCGGAAAGTACGGAATAAAGGTCATTGCAATGGAGGTCCTAAAGGAAAGGCATATTGAGGAAATCCATAAGGTCCTTGAAGATGCTGGAAAACCCACCGGGGTAATGCTTCAGATAGGTACAAGGAATGCCCAGAACTTTGAGCTCCTAAAGGAGGTCGGAAACCAGAAAGAATTCCCCGTCCTTTATAAGCGCGGCATGGGGCTTACCATTGAAGAGTCCCTTAATGCCTGTGAATATATTGCAAGCGAGGGCAACAGAAACATTGTCTTCTGCCTAAGGGGTGTAAAGTCGCAACTTGGCAGTCCTCACAGAAACTTGGCAGATTTTGTGCATGTTCCAGTGATTCACAGACTTACAAGGCTTCCAGTTTGTGTGGATCCAAGCCATGCCGTTGGTTCAAAGGAAAAGGCTCCGAATGGCCTTTTTGATATCTTCAATGCAGCGGCCCAGGGTGTCATAGCTGGGGCAAATATGATTCTCCTTGAATGTCATCCGGAGCCAAAGAGGGCTCTTTGTGATGGACATCAGTCCCTGACGCCCTTTGAGCTTGAACTTTTTGTAAAGGATATGGCCATTGTGAGAAAGGCATTTGAAGAAAGAGTAAATGCATTTTCTCAGGAAATGGTTAAAGAAATGGTTAGTTAGGGTTTTTTGGAGGGTTAGGGACTTTAATTAAAAAGGAGGTGATAAGAAAAGGTTTTTTGTTTTTTTGAAGTTTAATTTTCTTCAAAATAAATTTTCTTCAAAATAAAAAATAGAAGGAGGGAAAAGATGAAAAGAATTTCAGCTGTGTTTGTAACATCAATTTTGATGTTACTGTTTACAAGCCTTGCTCAGGCAGGGCCAGGATCTGTGGAGATCCAGACTCTGGGTGATATAAGCATCCGTATGGGTGCCCAGGTTCGTCTGGTTCCCACCACTGAAATTAGCAGGGATTTTGGAACTTCAAGTGATCTAACCAGGGATCAGGAGTTGAAGGCAATTAAGATAATGAGAGGAGTGGGTGTTCTTGGAGATAGTCTTAAGACCCACTTGACTGAGGCAGGTGGTGCCGTAAAAGATGGTTACATTCGTGGTGAAAACAGACTTTTTTTTAACTTTGCCCACGATCAGGACTGGGATGTTTACTTTGCACTTGAGTCCGATACTGTTCTTGACAGGGCTTCTGTGGACCGCACTGACTTTGCTCATGGACTTCAGACCCAGCAGTTTGGTATTGAGCGCCTGAACGCATCTTTTAACCTCCCTTGGATTAATTCACGTTTGAACGGGGGTTGGGATGTAAAAGGTGCTGATGTCAAGTTTGGTGGTATGATCTATGGCGATGATGATCCTGGTATTGGAATAACAGGTTGTTATCAAGCCTATAAGTGGGAAGCATGGTATATCAAAAAGGATGAGAGTGAAGCTGGATATGCCAATGTCGATCCCGTCAAGGCAAAGGTAAATGCAATTGGTCCTCCAACCCAGCAAAAGGGTTCTGACCGCACTTTTTACCTTGGCAAACTTGGTTACACCTTTATGCAGAACTCTTATGTGGAAGGAGTTTTCATGTATGATCAAAACTATACCAAGGGCCATGGTGTGGATATTGACCGCTTCTTTGGGGGCATAAACTACAAGGGTGATTACGGTATCTTCCATCCAATTGCAGAGTTCGCCTATGTTGGCGGAACAATGGATATCGCTGGTTCTGACAAGGATTATTCCATTAATTCCTTCGCCATGTTCGGTGACCTCTTGGTTGACCTTCATGAAATGGTTGGCATTAAGAAGTTTGACGTTCATGTTGGTGGTTACTGGCTTTATGGTGATCCTGATTCCAGCGACAGGAAACTTTCCGGTTTTACCCCGGCAGTCGGTATCACGAGGTTTACCCCAAGGTATGGAAGTGAACAGAGCATTGTGCATGACGGCAATCCATTCCTGGGCCAGATACTTTACTCTATGTTTCCTGCCTATTACGGAACAGTCAGGGGTGGTGGAATCAATGGCAAGGCTGCATTTGATAACCCCGGTTTCCTAATGGTCGGTGGTGGTCTTAATACCCAGTATGGAAACTGGACTTATATTACCCATGTAATGGGAATGTGGTTTAATCACAGCAATGCAGTTGCTTCCTATTACAGAGCCATGGGCGTTACCGGAAATATCGACATCGATAGTTTTATGGGTGTTGAGTGGAATAACGAGATACGCTACAAACTCTTCAAGTCTGTCACCATCAAGGGTGGAGCTGCCTTCTTGTTCCCAGGTGGCGGTGCCAAGGATATCACAAGGGCAGTTAATGCCTATGGTCGCGGCGTGACCTTCCAGGAAGGAAAGGAAAGCGACGACGTATCCATGAGGTTCGCAGCAGAACTTCTCTGGTTCTTCTAATAGGCCAAAAAGCCAATAAGATGTGATTTATGGGCCCAGCCTTGGCTGGGCCTTTTTGTTGTTTATTGCGTTATTGCCCCAATTGGTAACGGGTTATGTTATGTTTTTGACAGTATCAAAAGAAAAGTTTATAAAAATGAAGTAAGAAAGATAAATAAAGGCCAAAACTAATAATGGAGAATATTATAACTATGCCAGTGACACCACAATATATCACAGATGATAATGGTAATAGGATATCGGTCATTTTATCAATAAAGGAATTTGAAGAACTTTTGGAAGATCTTGAAGATTTGGCAAGAGTTGCTGAGAGAAGAGATGAAGAACTAATCTCGCATCAAGATGTTATAAAAGAGCTTGAACAAGATGGCATCCTTTGAAATAAAATGAAAAGCATCTGCCAAAAAGGAACTTAAAAAGATAAACAAGTGAGATATTCTAAGAATTTTAAATGAAATTGAATAATTATCAACACAACCTTTTCCCGTAAATCACAAAAAGATTTTAGGGACAGAACACATATTTAGAATTAAAATAGGAAACTATAGGGTAATCTATTCAGTAGAAAACAAACAGCTTATTATTCAAATAATAAGAGTGAGACATAGAAAAGAAGTTTATAGAAATTTTCCATAACAACAGTATGTAAAATAAGCATTTCTTTAGCAATGACTAGGTATTTTCTAAACCTAAATCCATTTTAAAAGGAGCCGCTAGAAATTCATATAGATTGGTTTGTTGTTTTGGTCATAAATTTCGTATTTGATTATTGGCTTTTCTTTTAAGACGGGGGCTTTTTTTGCCATTTCCTTTACTGCTATTTCATA
>JALXCD010000003.1 GCA_026991135.1 Deltaproteobacteria bacterium
CATTTGATTCACAACCATATATAAAATTTCCTTCTTTATCAGATATTATTGCAGCTTTTATACCAAAATTTTCCAGCAAAGAATTACAGAGAATTTTAAAAATATTTTGGGTTATTCTCTCCCAAAAAGTCTTGGAGGCTACATGCAGCAGTATGTCATTGATCAGTTAAGGGAAAGTGAGATAGAACGGATAAAAGGCTTTTTGGAGAAAAATGCAGAAAAGAGTGAGCTTGATAATCTCTTCTGGCTTCAAATACCAGATGATCTCTTGTCTTCCATCCAGTGTGAACACAGGGACTGCTGGCCCTTTTGTGCAGGAATCGAAGTTACTGACGATGCTGTGATATTCGAAATGCTGGTAAGAAGCAGAAAAAAGATACGCTGCAAATGTATTGGCTATGCAACACAGCAGCAAAGACAATTTATTCTAAATTTTTGTGATAAAATGCTCAGTGAGACAGAGGTTCAGGCATAGGAGGAAAAATGATTCAGTTAAACATGGATTGTGAAGGACCTTTGACCCAAAATGACAATGCCTTTGAGCTATGTCAGGAATTTATACCAAATGGCGGGAAGTTCTTTTCGATAGTGAGCAAGTATGATGATTTCTTGGCCGATGTAGTAAAAAAGCCTGGTTATAAGGCAGGAGATACCCTAAGGCTTGTGCTTCCATTTTTAAAAGCCTTTGGGGTTACAAACAATAAAATGGAGGAGTTTTCTGAAAAGACCCTCATCCTTCTTTCTGGAACCGAAATTATGCTTCCAATCTTAAATTCCTTTCTCCCAAGCTTTATTATCAGCACAAGCTATAAACCCTACCTTGAGGCCCTTTGTAAGCTAACATCATTTCCCATTGAAAACTGTTTTTGCACAGAAGTGGATATTGATTTCTACCATATAGAAGATAGCGAGATAGATAGATTGAGGCAGTGGGCAGATGAAATTGCCAAAATGGACATGATTGAATGGGAATATGATGCAAAGGGCGTTGAAGACCTTGAACCAAAACATCAAGAGAGCGTAAAAAGACTTGATGATATCTTCTGGAACGAGCTTTCTAATATGGAAATTGGAAGGCTTCTTAAAGATATTAAGCCAGTAGGAGGAGTTGAAAAGGCAATATCCATTGAAAAAAGTCTTGAGCGCACCGGTTTTTCAAGGTCGAATGTAGTCTTTGTCGGAGATAGCATAACAGATTGTCAGGCCCTTGAACTTGTATCAAAGGCTGGGGGAGTTGCTATCTCTTTTAATGGTAACAGATATGCAATTAGAAATGCTGATTATGCAATACTTTCCGAAAATACATGTATTATAGGTGGGATTTGCGGACTATTAAAATCGCAGGGTATGGATGCCCTTAAAAGATTTAAGAAAGAAAGCAATGGTAGGCTCGATATGGATGAGGTACTTGGCGAGATTTTAAAAATTGATGCGCCAGAGGCCATATTAAAGGAGATAGAAAGATGTCGCGAAAATGATGAATTATTGGAGATTTATAATATTCAAGGAAAAAAGGATGAGTCTTTAATTAAAAAAAGTGAAGAAGTAAGACGAATGGTCAGGGGCCACAGGATAGGAGATCTTGGATAAGGAGTTAAAAATGATTAAAAAATTTTCAATGACTATATTGCTGGTCGTTTTTATTACGTTTTTTTCATTTAAAGGTGCATTTTCAGACACAAAGGGCTCAGAAGGATATGCTGGAAACATTTCCTTTTCAATAAGGCTTTTTGATGAACTTAAAAAAAATAACAATAAAAACATCTTTTTTTCTCCCTATAGTATAAGGACTGCCCTTGCCATGACCTATGAAGGTGCAAAGGGAAAGACCAAGGAAGAGATGGCAAATGTCCTCAACTTCCCCTATGATTTAAATAGATTACACAGTGAGATTAAAAGGGAAAATGAATATTTCAAAGGGATTCAGGAAAAAGGAGAAATTGAGCTAAATATAGCAAACTCTTTATGGCTTCAAAAGGGTTATCCAATTCTTGATTCATATTTTGAAAACCTTAAAGAATATTATTCCATAATTCCATTTCAGGTAGATTTTATTCATGAGACAGAAAAGGTGAGAAAAGAGATAAACCTTTGGGTAGAAAGGGAGACAAAAAAGAAAATAACCAAACTCATAAGGCCAAAACAACTCAAGCCCAATACCACCCTTGTTCTTTGCAATGCCATTTATTTTAAGGGAAGCTGGCTCAAGGGTTTTGATAAAAAGAATACCTTTAAGGCCCCTTTCTATATTGATGGAAAACAACAAGTCCAGACAGATTTCATGAACCAAGAGGGGGACTTTAAGTTTTTGAAGCTCCAGGGCCTTTCCACTATTGAGCTTCCATATAAAGGAAAAGACCTTTCTATGGTAATTTTTCTGCCAGAAAAAAGAGATGGCCTGAAGGAAATGGAAAATGAACTTTCTCCAAAAAGGATGGAAGAAATCTTAACTGCCCTTTCAAAGGTTAATGGGCAGGAAGTAAAGGTAATCATCCCTAAATTCAAAATGACGTGTAGTTTTGAGCTTTCAAGGGCATTGTCAGATATGGGAATGCCCCATGCCTTTCGGGATGCGGATTTTTCAGGAATAGACGGACAAAGGGACCTTTTTATAGGAAGTGTAATTCACAAGGCCCATGTGGATGTGAACGAAGAGGGAACAGTGGCTGCAGCAGCCACTGCAGTTGTGGTGACCAGAATGGCAATGCCTGAAAAATATGACGAGATTATCTTTAGGGCAGATCACCCATTTTTATTCCTTATAAAGGACAATAGGCAGAATCAAATTCTATTTTTTGGAAGGGTGACAAAACCCATTTAATCGCTAAAACTCATTACTCTCCTTCAAGGGCCTCTTTTACCGATGGAAAAAGAGAAAGATCGGTATGTGGAAGGAAGAGGCACGATACATAATTATCCATAAACCTTGGATTGTCACTTAAGTCAAAGTGGGTCATCATCTGGGCCACTTCTTCCATCTCTTTAAACTTAGGCCATGAATAAGCGCAAATTTCAGCTCCTAAAAGGGAAGTGTTCCCTGCGAAAAAGAACCTATCCCTTGGAATATCTGGCAAAAGGCCAATGGTAATCGCCTGTTCAAGGTCAAGATAGCTTCCAAAGTTTCCTGCAAGAATCACCCTTTCAAGGTCTGATATTGCCATTCCCACAGATTCCAAAAGTGTGAGATAACCTGCAAACATGGCACCCTTGGCCCTGATCAGATTTTCAACATCTGCCTCAGTAAACACAATGTTTTCCCCAGTTGCAGTGGCATCCTTTGTAACTACTACATACTCCCATCCGTCTCTACCGGGCCTGATTCTGGGAGTATTTAGATCCTGCCTGAATTTTCCCTGCCTGTCCAGGGCCCCTGTCATAAAAAGCCCTGCAAGAAGGCTGATTATTCCAGAGCCGCAGATCCCCTTTGCCTTTTTCCCTCCGATGGTAAGCACCATTGGTTCAAAGGTTTCAGGGTGAATATGCACAACCTCAACTGCACCAACGGTTGCCCTCATACCATGCTTGATGCCTCCGCCTTCAAAGGCAGGTCCTGCTGAACATGCAGCACAGGCCATCCAGTCCTGATTGCCAAGGACAATTTCTCCATTAGTGCCTATATCAATAAAAAGGGTGAGTTCAGGCTGGTGGTTCATTTCCACTCCAACTACCCCTGCTACAATGTCTCCTCCAACATAGCTAGCAACGCACGGAGCAAGAAATATCCTTACGTGTTGTGGCAAATCAATTCCAATTTCCCTGGCCCTAACAGGTGGAAACCTATTAGCAACCGGGGTATAGGGCGCCTCCCTCAGATATCTAGTCTCAAGGCCCAGGAGAAAATGGGTCATAACTGTGTTGGCCGCAATAGACAACAGGCAGATATCTTCTTTGGTTCTTTTACCTTCTGTTAGAAGTTCATCTATAAGCTTATTTATGCAGGATACTATCTTTTCCTGGAGGATTTTAAGCCCCTGGCCTTTTCTAGAAAATTCCATTCTGGAGATAACATCTTCTCCATAGCTAACCTGAGGATTATAATCAGAGGCCTCAGAAATTATTTTTTGATCCAATAATGAGACAAGTTTTGCCGAGACTGTGGTTGTTCCAATATCTATGGCAATACCATGCTGCCCTTCTGTCTTATTGCCTGGCTCAACTCTTATGAGTCTTTTGTGATCTATTCGATCAGTTTCCATGAAGCTTGCTGTTATCTGCCACTTACCTTCCCTCATGGCATAGGGAAGCCGATAGAGCACCTGACTGTCCACATCCAGGTGGAAGCTTTGGCCCACTTCACGCCTAATCCTTCCAAGGTCACTCAGGTTATCGCTAAGTGTTGGTTCAGGGACATGCATCAAGGATTTGGTTATGGCAGGCTCACTCTTTATGGAAATTGTCCTTCCTCGTGCCTTAATCCATGAGGTTGCCTTTTGGGCAAGAGGTCTTTTAAGGGCCTTTCTGTCCATCTGGGATTCAACAGGGACCCTAATAACCACGTCTGTTTCAGGAACTGTTACGCAGGCCTTCCAGCCTCCTTCTGGTAGCTCTTCCCCTTTAACAGTTCCCTCTTCAACGAATATGCGGCATTTATTACAAACACCTGCTCCACCACAACTTGCATTTATGTGGATGCCTGCCTCCATGGCGGCCTTAAGGAGGTTTTCCTGATCTTTAAATTCTATGGTTATATTTGAAGGTAAGAATGTGACCTTTGGCATATCCTGTCCTTGTACCTTGATTTTCAAATATTATCCTGGGATATTATCCAGAGAATTGTTATACGTCCAGTGTCAAGTAGCCGTTAAGTAGGATAAATAATAGTGATTATATGGAGGTAATATGAAAATACTGGTAACAGGGGGCGCAGGCTTCATAGGCTCAAATGTGGTGGATGCCTATATTCGAGAAGGACATGAGGTGGTTGTTGTTGACAATCTCTATTCAGGAAAGCTTGAAAATCTCAATCCTAGGGCAAGGTTTTATCTAATGGATATCCGTTCTCATGAGATTGAAAAGGTCCTTGATATAGAA
Organism: Deltaproteobacteria bacterium; assembly: GCA_026991135.1. Lineage (GTDB taxonomy): Bacteria > Desulfobacterota > Dissulfuribacteria > Dissulfuribacterales > QOAL01 > JAADCZ01. The sequence goes on from JALXCD010000003.1 coordinate 5,032, forward strand.
AGGCCAGATGTAATAAATCACCATGCGGCCCAGATATCTGTCCCTTATTCAGTGGAGGACCCAAGGTTTGACTGTGATGTAAACATCAAGGGATTTATAAATCTTTTAGAATCTTCAAAGGATAAGGGCGTTAAAAAGATAATATTCATATCTTCAGGTGGTGCAATTTACGGAGAGGCAGAGGAATATCCAACTACAGAAAACTATCCTCCCAAGCCCCTTTCTCCCTATGCCATAGCCAAGGCGGTCTCAGAAGACTTTCTCTATTTTTACAAGCACCAGTACGGGATCGATTATACTGTCTTAAGGTATGCCAATATCTATGGGCCAAGGCAAATTCCCCACGGCGAGGCAGGTGTTGTGGCCATATTCATGGATAGACTCCTTTCTGGCAAAAAATGCACCCTATATCATTTTCCTGAAGACGAAAGGGGGATGATAAGGGATTACTGCTTTGTCGGAGATGTGGTGGAGGCAAATATCAAGGCCCTTACAAAGGGAGGTGGCCAGGCCTATAACATAGGAACAGGTATTGAGACAAGGACTCAGGATCTCTTTGAAAAGATCTTTGAGGTGATGTCTGAAAGGGTCCCACTGGATAAGGAACTTTTTGTTTTAAATAAAGAGGAGGCAAGGGCAGGGGACCTTAAAAAAAGCTGTCTTAATTGTGAAAAGGCAAAAAGGGAGCTTGGCTGGGAGCCAAAACATAGCCTTAAGGAAGGGCTTAAAAAGACCCTGGACTGGAGGATTAAAAAGAGTTGAAGCTAAAGGTTTCCTCCTGCCAGTTAAAGATAGAAGATGACATTGATATAACCTTTCAAAAGGCCCTTGGGCTTTTAAACAGGGCATCTAAAAATGGGGCAAGACTAATTGTTCTTCCTGAGCTTTTCCCCTACGGCCCTGTTTTTGAAAAAGAAAAGGCATACGAATTTTGGGAAAGGACCCCTTCTATTTTGGAGGAATTAAGGGCCTTTTCAATGGATAAAAGGGTTTTTATCGCCTGCGGACTTTTGTCAGGAAGTGGGGATAATGGTCTATTCAACAGCCAGTTTTTCATATCCCCGGATGGAAAGGTTTTTCGATATGACAAGATAAACCTTTTTCCTCCCTTTAAAGAGGACAAGGTCTTTTTAAAGGGAAATACCCCAAAGATCTTTTCCATGAAGACAGAAAATGGCCCTTTATCCCTTGGGGCCATGATATGTTTTGACCTTCGTTTTAGCGAGCTATCAAGATACTATTCCTTTTTGGGAGTAAATGTCCTTTTGCTTTCTAGCCTTTGGCCTAGCTCAAGGATATCCAACTTTAGGACACTTTTAAGGGCAAGGGCTATGGAAAACCAGTGTTTTTTAATTGCCTCAAATGCCTACGGCAAAAAAGGAGATATAAATTTTGGAGGGGCGTCCGCCATAATCGGGCCAGATGGAAATGTCTTGATAGAAGCGGGAGAAGAGGAAGGAATAATAGTTTCTGAAATGGATACAAGGAGGCAGGAGGATGTTAGAAATTTTTTTAATAGCTCAAGGCCCCCTGGCTCCTGGTTCTTTGATCCGGAGAAAAAGGTCTTAGGTCTTAACGAGCTTAAAGAGATTGTGGCAATGAGGAAGAGGGCAGGGCAAAGGATGGTCTTTACAAATGGCTGCTTTGACATCCTGCATGCAGGGCACATTTCCTATCTGAAAGAGGCCCGAAGCCTTGGGGATTTTCTGGTGGTTGGCCTAAACAGTGATGAATCAATAAGAAGGATAAAGGGCAAAAAAAGGCCTGTAATTTCCGAGGAGCAAAGAAGTCTTGTCCTTTCATCCCTTTCCTTTGTGGATTATGTGGTGATCTTTAACGAGGATACCCCAAGAAAGTTGATTCACACCCTTTCACCGGATATTTTGGTAAAGGGAGCTGACTGGGAGGAAGAAGACATAGTTGGCGCAAGGTTTGTTAAAGAACATGGCGGGGAAGTAAAAAGGATACATTTTAAGGTGGATATCTCCACCACAAAGATAATCGAAAAGATAGCACGAAGTTTTTAATGGCCTGGTATGAGATACCAAGGCCTATAAAAAATTTTTTTGAAAGATGAGCCAAAAAATATCTATTCAGCTAATCCTTTGCCAAATCAATAATCTTGAATTTCTTCCTCCCTCTTATCCGATAGATAGAAAAATCCCTGTCTATGGTCAGGATTGTGTCCATCTTCAGTTTTTCTGCCAGATAGACAAGACATGCATCTGCAAAATCCATGGGCAAATCAGTATATTTTAGCATCAGTTGTCTTATTCGCTTCATGGCTGCAAGTTCAATGGGAGAAACCTCTACGCCACCCCGATGAATCCACTCCAGGAAATCTGCCTGGGCATTGCGGCTAAAATCCAACAAGAACAAGACCTCGGTTATAGAGGCCAAGGTAGTAACCAAGTGATATTGGTTATTCTTCAGGAATTCCAAAGATGACAGGTGATATTGATCAGAGGCATCAAAAAGGGCTACTAAAGGGCCAGAATCAATGAGTATCTTTTTCACTTGCCCTTTTTACCCTTGATTTTTCCTTTTATTATTTCTTTTCTTCTTACCGACAAGTCACCGTGGCCGCTTGAATACTTGCCAAAAAGATCCCTTCCAAGGTCCCACGAGGTCTGCCTCGAAAATTTTTTCAGGTATTCCTGGATGCTCCGCCTTATCAGCTCAGACTTTGTAAGGCCCAGCTTTTTAGCTGCGTTGGTGATTTTCTGCTCCATTTGGGGATCTAATCTCAGGGTTAGCATGATTTATACTCCTACACCTTATTCGGCCATTTTTGTATTACATTAAAGTAATACAAAGGACTCGTCAATTACTTTTTGAGGCCTGCTAACTTTCTCCCCTTTTCTGTCAGCCTGTACTTTCACCGCCATTTAAAATTTAAACTTTTTCATAAATTTCGAGGAATCTTTTTCTGTTGATGCCTACCTGGCTGCAGATATGTCTTAATGTAGATCCTTTAATACGTTTATGATTTGGCAGGGTTAGAGGTGTTTTGGTACCATCCTGATTTTTTCTCAACATGGCAATATGACTGCCCTCTCGAAAATATTCCTTGGAAATTTCATCAAGCTGCCAGTTGGGCCTCTGCAATAAAGGCCTCTTCCACATCAAATTTCTCCTCAAGGACATCCTTTCCAAAGGTCTCGATGTGAAACTTGATGGCAGAAGTTACATCTTTTAGGGCCTCTTCATAGGAGTTCCCTTCACCGACAACTATACCTTTAAGGCCAAGTGGATATGCTGTGTATCCATCGCTGTGTTTTTCAATTATGATTTTGACTTTCATCCTATTCTCCTTAAAAAGAAGTTTGTTAAAAGCATAAGGCCATTTAGGCCTTTGGATAGAAGTTTACAGTTGAAATGTGCAATACTCACCAAATTATAATAGTATTCAACAAATTAGGAATTTCTTTTTTCCAAAATTAAAATTCTAATGTTCTCTAGGGTAATATAGAGAACTTGTCAATTGCTTCTTGCCACCTGCTATCTTTCTCCCCTTTTGCCGTCAGCATGAACTTCTGCAAACGGCTTCTGGGTTTTTTAGGAATGGTGTATCCAATCAGTCCTTCCTGAAGCAGTTGTTTGATTGTAGGTTTGAAGACTCCTGTAAATTTCCTGTGAATCAAAACATCACTAAACCCCTTATCCAAATACTCCCTAATGACCTCCCTGTACTTGTCTAATTTGCTTTTTCTCTTAATCCTTGGCGCAGGAATATGACCATTCTTTACCTTTTCTCTGATCTTTCTGTCAGTCTTCTTATCAATCCCAAACTCTATTGCAATCCCAGAAATACTCCAACCATGTTTTACCAATGTGTGAACCGTGTAATACATTTCAATCACCTTCATGCTCTGGCCCCTATCTGGTTTATTACTATCCCCAGATAGGATAACCCTTTAATTATTCCTGTGCTAACCAAGTGGTGATTTTTAACGGCCCCAAGGTGGGGAAATTAAAGTGACTTTAACATTCAAGGTTTTTGATGCCCTTGAGTTTATCGCCGCAATAACCCAGCACATTCCAGACAAGTCTTTTCAACTGGTGAGATATTATGGCTGGTACTCAAACCGCAGCCGGGGAGATCGGCGTAAAGAGGCCGAACTGAAGAGTGACATTCCAGATTCCACACCAGTGCCAGAAGAAATAGAGGCGCTGGATGTGTCTATATATAAACCCCGCAGGATACCTACCAGGACATGGCGTGAGTGCATCAAGAAGGTCTGGGAGGTTGATCCCCTTGAATGTCCCAAATGCCATGCGGAGATGAATATCATAAGTTTCATCACCAGATCCCAGCCCGAAGTAATCAGGCAGATACTTGAGCACCTTGGGCTTTGGGAGAAATCCCGCCCACCTCCCCAAGGACCACAACCATTCCAGTTGACGATGGATGGCCCGGTAATGAAGAACCCTTTAAGAG
>JALXCD010000004.1 GCA_026991135.1 Deltaproteobacteria bacterium
ATTAACAATTATATAAAATTCCTTGACCTTGTGTTTATTTTTTAAGACCTTGATAAGTGCATAGGCATCTGTAATTGAGGTAGGCTCTGGCGTCAAAATAATTACCCTATTTTGGGCTGCCATGTTAAAATACATGACAGTGTCAGAAATTCCAGCAGCATTATCTATGAGCATTACATCAACTGGTTCATCAAGGGCATCAAATTCATTAAGAAGAAACAATTTTTCACTTTCGTTTAAATGGCAAAGCTCCTGAATGCCAGAGCTTGCAGGTAAAAGCCTGATGCCACCAGGACCCTTCATGATGATATCTGAAAGAGTCTTTTCTCCAGAAAAGACATGTTGAATTGAATACTTGGGAGTTATCCCGAGCATCACGTCCACATTTGCAAGGCCCAGGTCAGCATCAAGAATCAGGACACTCCTTCCTAAATTTGAAACAGCAATGGCAAGATTGGTAACTATACTTGTCTTACCAACACCACCCTTTCCACTACTGAAACAAAGTACCTTTGGACGAACATTCCCAATTCTTTCTTGTAGCTGGTCACCAAGACCTCGCCCACGATATGTTACATAACTCTTCCATTCCTTTAATGTGGCAGCCTGATCCATATCTACTCCATTTTCAGCAAGAAAATACCCTCTGGTGCTGGGAATTTTGAACACCTGCACCTTTGGCCACATCCATCTTTTTAAAAATCATATCTGCCATATCTTCACCAGAAACCATCTTGATATCTTCTGGAACCCTTTGCCCATTTGTCACATAGGAAAGGGGAAGTCCTGCCTCGATTATTGGAAATAAAGAAGAGGCCAATGATCTGGTTTCATCCACTTTAGTTAAAGTCCATCCTGAAACTGGAAATTGCCTATAAAAACCTATTATCTCCATAAGGTCCTCTCTCTTACTAGTAGCACTAAGCATTACCTGTGCCATAAGTCCTGGAACAGAGTCAAAGAGTCTTCTCAATTCTGTCTGATGAGAAGAAGAGTAAGGATTTCGCCCGGTTGTATCTACCAGAATAAAATCCTTCTCTTTATATAATGAAAATATCCTTAAAAGTTCTTTATTTGTTTTGGCAGTCTCAAGGGGTAGGTCAACAAGCGATGAAAAGCGTCTTAACTGATCAATGGCTCCAAGCTTATAGCAATCTACGCTTACAAGAACACCATCCTTACCATACAGATATTTAAGTCTCGCTGCTATCTTGGCAAGGGTCGTCGTTTTACCGACACCTGTTGGTCCAACGACAGCCCACCAACACCTTCCTTTCTGTTCTTCTGCCCTCGGACCTTTTTTTAGACTTGAAGTAATAAATCGCCTTATTAAATCGATTGCCTCTTGTTCAGTGTATTTTTTAAATTGGATATCAGAAAAGTTCCCTTTAAAAAGGGAATTAACAATTTCTCTTTTCAGCCCAAGACTTGAAAAAACCTTTGAAAATCCCAGGGGTTCCTTTTCCTTATAAAAGGTATCTGACGGCTTTTGGGGGATATCATATGGATTTTCAAGACGAGATTCTAAGAACTTGATATGTTCCTTAAGGGTATTCAGCTCACTAATAACCTTTTTTAAAAGCTCTCTTTCGCTTTCTTCATCTTTATATTTATAGGCTTCCCTTTTCTCTTCTACTTTAACCCTATTTTTTGCCCTTGGTTCAATAACGTCTCTATCAACAGCAGCAATTATCTCAACAACCGTAACTAGTTTGTGGGTTATCTTATCCTTAATCCTCTTTTTCTTATTGGATAAAATAATAGCCTCATGGCCAAGCTCCTTTTTAACCATAGCAAGGGCTGAAGAGACATCTTTTGCAATGAATCGTCTAAATTGCATTGGCTACTCCTTTACTCCATGGTTATAACCCCAATGGATTCAAGGCGTATATTGCCAGGTATCTCAGAGTGAGATAATACGTGAACGTCTGAGACAAACCTTTCAATGAGCCTTCTAAGATGCCTTCTAATGGTAGGATTGGTGAGAATTACAGGAGAATAACCACTATTTACAGCATGTTCTATGGCCTTTTGAACTGAATTGATTATTTTTTGTGCTATTGCCGGATCAAGGGTCAAAAATACACCGTGTTCGGTTTGCTGAAGGCTGTTTCTTATGGCCTCTTCTATACTGGAGTCAACTGTCAGCACCCTTAAGGTCTCATCTTCTGATAAAAGGGGCTTGACTATAGCCCTTCCAAGCCTTTGTCTTACATATTCTGTCAATATTTCAGGATCCTTTGTCATTTCTCCGTAATCCGCTAAGGTCTCAGTAATGGTTAAAAGGTCTCTTATGGAGATATTTTCCCTCACAAGGTTTTGTAGGACCTTTTGAATCACTCCAAGGCTAAGTACATTTGTGACCTCTTCCACTGCCTTTGGACTCGTGGCTGAAAGGGCATCAAGAAGCCTTTGAACTTCCTGCCTTCCAAGAAGTTCTGCTGCATTTTTCTTTATGACCTCTGCCAGATGTGTGGCAATCACGGTGGAAAGATCAACAACTGTATATCCTGCCATCTGGGCCTCTTCTCTTTGTTCTTCAGTTATCCAAATGGCAGGAAGACCAAAGGCAGGTTCTGTCGTAGGTATTCCCTCTATCTCCTTTCTCACATCCCCTGGATTCATAGCAAGCAAATGGCCAATCATAAGACTTCCAGTTGCCACATCAATTCCCTTTATCAAAAACCTGTACTGGCCAGGCTGAAGCTGAAGATTATCTCTCACATGAAGTGGAGGAACTATTATTCCCATCTCTTGGGCAAACTGACGCCTTATGGATTTAATCCTTTCAAGGAGATCTCCCCCTTGCTCTTCATCAACAAGAGGGATAAGGCCATAGCCAACTTCAAGCTCGAGGATGTCTAGTTGAAGAAGTTTTTCCATTTCATCGACTTCTTCAGGGGGGGCCTCCTCTTTCGCCCCTTCTTCACCTGACGGACCTCCTACCTCTTCCTTTAGCTTTAACTCTTCCTTAAAGGCAAAGAAGGCAAGGACACCAATTCCCATGGAAAGTATCGTAAAGGGAATGGTTGGAAGGCCTGGGATGAGACCAAAACAAAAGACTATCACACTTGTTACTGCAAGAGACTGGGGCTGAGAGGAAAACTGCCTTATAAACTCCTTTCCCATACTGGCAGTTGATGCAGCTCGGCTTACAAGGATACCAGCAGCAGTTGAAATGATGAGTGCGGGAATCTGGGATACGAGCCCATCTCCAATGGTTAAAAGGGTATAAGAATGAGCAGCATTTTCTATTGGCATACCTTGCTGGAGCACACCTATTACAAAGCCGCCTATGACATTTATGGCCATTATAACAAGGCCTGCTATTGCCTCACCCCTTACAAACTTACTGGCACCGTCCATGGCACCGTAAAATTCAGATTCCTTGGCTATCTCTTCACGGCGTCTTCTTGCCTCTGCTTCATCAATAAGCCCGGCATTCAAATCTGCATCTATTGCCATCTGCTTTCCTGGCATAGCATCTAGTGTGAACCTTGCAGCTACTTCTGCTATGCGCCCAGCACCTTTTGTGATGACCACAAAATTGATAATGACCAGAATAAAAAAGATGATGGCGCCTACTACAAAATTTCCTCCCACCACAAAATGGCCAAAGCCCATGATTATCTTTCCTGCTGCATCCACCCCTTCATGGCCATGAAGCAGTATGAGTCTTGTGGAAGCGATATTCAGGGAAAGCCTAAAAAGGGTTGTGATCAAAAGGAGCGACGGAAAAACCGGAAAATCAAGGGGTTTAAGGATGTAAAGGGACATCAAAAACACCAGAAGAGAAACAGTTATATTTAGAGCCAGAAAAAGATCAAGGGCCGGGGAAGGAAGTGGAAGAATCATTAAAAGAAGGATCCCCACAACCCCTATTGCCGCAAAGATATTGCTTCTATCTATCTGAATATCACTCCAAAGTGACCTTATTGCATCTATCTGGGCCATCTTTTTCTCCTGTTAGACATTTCCACCTGCAACCCTTTTCCCTTTGAGCCTATAAACATAGGCAAAGATTTCGGCCACGGCCTTAAAAAGCTCTTCTGGTATCATCTGGCCCACTTCCACCAACTTGTAAAGGCTTTGGGCCACTGGTTTATTTTCAATAACAGGCACATTTGCATTCCTTGCTATCTTTTTTATCCTTTCAGCTACATGTCCTGCTCCCTTGGCAACCACATATGGTGCTTCCATTTTCTTAGCTTCATATTTAAGGGCAACCGCAAGATGGGTTGGGTTAGTAATGACCACATCAGCCTCTGGCACCTCCTGCATCATCCTCTTTCGTGCCATCTCTCGCTGGATGCTTCTTATTCTGGATTTCACCATTGGATCCCCTTCTGTCTGTTTATATTCCTCCTTCACCTCTTGTTTGGTCATCTTGATGCTCTTTTCAAACTCATAGCGCTGGTAGAGATAGTCAATTATTGAAAGCAATATCATTGCCAGGCATGACTTCCAAAATATCTCAAAGCTTGAAAGCCCTATAAATGCAGCAATCTGGAAGGGAGTTTCATCGAGAAGAGGTATTAAAAGACCAAGCCTTTTTGACACAACTGAATAGCAAATCCAGCATACCACTATTAGCTTAAAAAGAGACTTTAAAAATTCAGCAAGGGATTGAAGGGAAAAGAGCCTTTTGATACCTTCAAAAGGATTTATTTTTGATAATTTTGGCTTTAAAGGCTCAAATGTCCATAGAGGGCCTACCTGTAAAAAATTTGACAGTATAGCCACAAAGGTAATTACTGCCAAAAGAGGCAAAAGGCATATTGTAAACTCCTTCAGACCTATAATGCCAACGGCATTTAAAGACTCCTTTGTTATTTCGAAGGAAGATAAATGTGAAAGATAATATCCAAGGATAAGATGAAGACGATTTAAAAAAAAGGCACTTCCCCAGTAAAGGGTGAAAAGACCTGAAAGGAGAACTGCAACAGAGGCAAGTTCCCTGCTTTTTGCAACCTGTCCTTTCTCCCTGGCCTCTTGACGTCGTTTCGGAGTCGCCTGTTCTGTTCGTTCCTGAAAGGACTCTTCTGCCATTTTAACCTCCCAAAGCAGTAAAGGCAGAAGGCATAAGTCTTATTGCCTTATCAAGGGAACGTGCCAGAACAGGCCAAAAATACTGAATGGTAAGCCCAAAGAAAAAAAGGCCCAAGGCAACATTTATGCTAAAGCTAACAATTAGCATGTTAATTTGAGGGACTAGTTTTGCAAGTATTCCCAAGGCCACTTGGGAAAGAAACAAAAAGGCCATGACAGGGGCCATGAGCTTGATGGAGAGAACAAACATCTCCTGTCCCAGCAGTAAAACCATTTCATAAAGGGAGTTTGACAGGAAAAGGCGCCCTGGAGGAAGGAAAGAGAAACTCTCAAAAAGAGCCCTTATTATTGCATGGTGCCCATTAGACACCAGAAAAAGCAAAAGGGCTATAATGTATGCAAACTGTGTAACCACAAGTGACTGGACGCCAGATTGAGGGTCCATGACATTTGCAATGCTAAGGCCCATCTGAATACCAACCATTTGTGTGGCGAGTTGAAGACCCGCAAATATAAATCTCAGAAAAAGGGCCAGGGTCATGGCTACAAAAAGTTCCTGACAAACTATTAGGAAAAAGCCAAAAGGGCCTTTTGGGAAAAACATCTGGGGCATTTGAACAAGTGGGGCCAGCACCCATGTGAGCATAAGGCTTATTGCAGCCTTTAAACTCAATGGAATAACCCTTGAGCCAAAGACTGGCATTAAAAAAAGAATTGTAGAAATCCTTATAAGGACAAGCAAAAAGACCTTATAATTAGCCAATATCCAGGATGTGGCATGAAACCCCGTGACCATATCATTTAATAAACTGAGGTATATTTAGGATTATATCCTTTGTAAAATCCACCATCTTATTCATCATCCAGGGAAAGGCCAGAAGAAGTCCAATAAGGACTGCGATAATCTTCGGGACAAAGGTAAGTGTCATCTCCTGTATCTGGGTTACTGCCTGAAAAATACTCACCAAAAGTCCAACCACCAGCCCGAGTCCTAGCATTGGAAGGCTGATTAAAAGTGTCAGTTCAACAGCAGTTCTCGCAAGCCCAACCACCATATCCTGGGTCATCTCATCCTCCAGTTACAAAGCTTTGGACCAATGAGCCTGTTAAAAGATGCCAGCCATCCACCAAGACAAATAAAAGGAGCTTAAATGGCAATGAAATAAGCACAGGCGGAAGCATCATCATACCCATGGAAAGAAGGACACTTGATACCACCATGTCAATAATGAGAAATGGAATATAGAGAATAAAGCCTATCTCAAAGGCGGTTTTAAGTTCACTGATCATAAAGGATGGAATCAAGACATAGGTTGGAATCTCATCTTTATCCTTTGGATTTTCAATACTTGCAAAATGTGCAAAAAGGGCAAGGTCGTCTTCCCTTGTGTTTTTGAACATAAAATTTCTAAAGGGTGTCTCCACATTTTTCCATGCAACCTTGTAATTGATCTCGTCATTGAGATATGGCTGAATCCCTTTTTGATTGGCCTTTGACCACACAGGCTGCATGATAAAAAATGTCAAAAAAAGAGAAAGCCCGATTAAAACCTGGTTGGGAGGCATCTGTTGAGAGCCAATTGCCTGTCTTAAAAAACCAAAAACTATGATGAGCCTTGTAAAAGAGGTCATCATCAGGAGAATAGAGGGTGCAAGGGAAAGGACTGTAAGGAGTAGTATAATCTCAATGGCCGTTGCTATCTTTTGGGGATCGTCAGCATTTTGAACACCAATATTCAAAGTAGGTATCTGTATGGCAAAAGAGGCCTTTTCCCAAAAAATAAGACCTATTATAGTCAAAAAGAGGAGAAAGGTTTTTCGGTTTCTACTCTTCATTTCCTGCCTCTTTTAGCTTTTTAGACAGATGATCTTTAAAACCTTCAAACTGAGATGGATTTAGGGTATCAAGAAGGGCTATCTGGCTGTCCGTTGAGCCAATTAGATAGTAATTTTTGCCAACCTTAACCACAGATAGATATTTTTTGGGTAAAAAGGGCCTGCTTTCAATTATACTTATTAGGCCTTTTTTCTGACTAAGCCCCATTGGGCCAAATCTTTTTATTGCCCAGACCATTGTGCCCATGACCCCAAGTATTAAAGCAAGGGCACCAATCATCTTAATGATTAAAAATGAGGTCTCCATGGAATTAGCCAAGGGATTTAACCCTTTCTTGAGGACTTATAATTTCTGTAAGTTTTATCCCAAACTTTTCGTTTACCACTACCACTTCTCCTTTAGCCATTAACTTCCTGTTCACATAAATATCAGCAGGCTCACCTACCATCTTATTAAGTTCCACTATAGAGCCCTGCCCAAGCTGCAAAAGCTCCTTTATTTTCATGGTGCTCCTTCCAAGCTCAACTTGGACCTCCAAAGGGATTTCTAAAAGAAAATCGAGTTCCGGCTTGTTGCCAGGCGCCTTGTCTTCCTTTTTAAATTCATCAAACTTAGCAGAGCTTGCCTCAACAGCTTTTTCCTGCTTTTCTTCTGTATTTAGTCCCTCTGAAACTGCCTTTTGGGCAGCTTCGTCTCCCCCTTGTGCTGCCTCTTTAAAGGCATCTTCCCAGCTAATATCGTCCTGGGCTTTAGACTCATCCTTTTTGTCTTCTGAGGAATCTGACTCCTTATTTTCTGAAGCTCCTTCCAAAAGGCTATCCAACTCTTCCTGATTCAAAGTTCCAGACTGGTCTTCACTAGATGATGCGCTAATCTCGGCACCATTATCTTCTGAACTTGGCTTTTCTTCCTTTTGACTTTCTTCCAAGAGTCTATCTAGTTCTTCCTGTGTAAGCATATTTTTCCCCTAAAAATTCATTTATTCCTTTAATATTTCCTGAATCCTTAAGGCCTTTTGCCCTCTGTAAACGCCTGGAGTCCCATTAAACTTAGGCTGTCCTTTAATAAAGGCGGTTAAAAGATCGTCCACCTTGGTATCAAGTTGAATAATATCTCCTACTTCAAGATCCAATAATTCGTGACCAGTTAATTCCGTAGTCCCTATGGGAACTTCTAGTTCCACAGGTGTTTCCAAAAGGTTTCTCAAAAGTGCCTCTTTCCATACTGGATCTTCTGTCTCTTCTAACTGGAAAGTCTTTTGCAGTCTTGACTTAATTGGCTGAATAAGACTTACAGGTAAACAAACATAGATAACACCGCTCATCTCCTCTATATCCAACTGAAACTTGCAAACTATGACCGCATCGTCATCTTGAATTATCTTTGCAAACTGGGGATTTATTTCGCTTCTGACATAATGAATCTTTATAGGGAATACAGGGGCCCATGCCTTGGCCCAGTCCTTTAAAATCGAAGTTATGATTCTTTTTATGAGCCTTTGCTCTATCGATGTGAATTCTCGACCTTCTACCCTACTCTTTCCTATGGTTGTTGAACCAAGAAATATCTCTATAATGCAAAAAACCAATTGAGAATCCATTACGAATATGGCATGCCCTCTTAAGGGCTCCATTTTTATTATGTGAAGGCTGCTTGGGACAGGTATCTTTTTCAAAAAATCTCTAAATGGAATTATCTCAATAGGTACAGCATTGCTATCTACCATTACCCTTAAAAGAGAGGACAACGTAGCCCTTAAGGACCTATTAAAATGGTCATTAATTACAGCAAAACCTGGAAACTTTACCCTAGTTATGGCTGTCTGGGTAAAATCATAGGGAACAACACCCTCTTCTTCTTCACGGGGTTGTGGCTCCTCTATTTCAGATTCGGCTACTTCATCCAGTCCACCCAAGAGGGCATCAATTTCATCTTGGCTGAGCACCTGAGACATTGCAATTCCTCTTTAACTATTGAACAACAAATTGACTAAAATAGACATTTTTAAGCTTTCCAGGGCCAAGAATTCTGCCAACCCGTGACATTATCTCGTCTTTAAGCCTGACCTTCCCCTCAATAGTTATTACATCATCAAGGGTCTTACTGCTTAATAGTAAAAGGATATCGTTTCTAATCTTTGGTTTAAACTTTTCTACCTGATCCTTTGCTGCATCATCTTTGACTTCAAGAGATATGGTAGCCTTAAGAAAATGGCGGGCCTTTGGATCTTCAAGATTAACTATAAAGGGTTTTAGTTCCACAATCACCCCTATCTTTTCTTCATCAGTAGGGGCGACCACCTCCTGTGGGGGCTCCTTTTCTTTTTCAAGCTCCTTTGCTATCTCTTCATCACTTGGAGCCTGAAATAAAAGGAAAAAGGCTCCAGCCCCTCCAATTATGATTAAGACAAGAAGAGCAATTATTATGACAAGAAGCTTATTGACTCCTCCACCTGACTTCTGAGATTTATCCTTGGATTCGTCCTTTTTCTTGGTTTTCTTATCATCCTTTGCCATGGGCAGCTCCAATTTCTAGTCATAAAATTGTCATTTATGAATAGAGCAACCCATGTGC
>JALXCD010000005.1 GCA_026991135.1 Deltaproteobacteria bacterium
AATGAACCGAATAGTGAAAAGACAATTTCCAATGCTAAGGAGGTTGAAAAAGAGCAAGTGTCCCAGGTTATTAATAATTTGTCGTCTTCTCAAATGTCGAAAAGGGAAAGCGCAGAGCCAAAGACGCCATCTGACACCAATATCAATGAGGGTTCTAAGACCCAATCTCAAATAAGCGGGCCAATTTGGCAGTGGAATCCTTAAAAAATTCTAAAAATTAGATCCTTTAAAAATTCTATATCTTGGAGGGCAAGGTGACTACCAATCAAAAGCTTCTCCTCTTAGGTTCAAACGTAAAAATAACAAATCTTCCAATCAAAGAAGTCAGCATGATCGCAGAGGGCAACCTTCCTGCCTATGGCTACAATCCTGGAGACTTTATCGAGCTTTTGGCAGGTGATGTCACAGTAGAGGAAGGGCGTCTTGAGCAGTGTCTAACCTGGCTTTCCTCATTTTTGACATCTAGTGAGTTATCTCCAAAGATTCACACCATCTCTTATGGTAAAAACAAGGATGTCTTTCAGATCTTTTATAAAAGGGGAGATTTGAGGGAAGGAGAGGACTTTGGCTGGTTTATGATGAGGCAGATACTGCCTCCTGGTGGAAGACCAAAGAGTCCTGACACCCTTGATATTTCAAAGGAAAAGGATAAGGAAAAGCTTAAGGAAAATACAGGCATTATAATTGTTGATGATGGCGGCAACCCTCCTAACATTGCCAGGGAATTAAAGCGTGAAAATCCCAATGCCTGGGTCATGGCCCTTGGAATAACTCCTGCCCACTGGCAGGAATGGGCAGATCACTTTGGCAACAAATTTATGCTTTTTTGCAGGCTTTCAGATCTAGAGACAACCCGCATGGAAATGGATAGTGCTGTGGTTTGGGAGTCTCTTGTGGCCATGTGTATAAGGGCACTAAAATCTGAGGAAGTGGGGCTTTGGAGACCTACTTCCATGAGATTTAAATGTCATATTATGGTGGAGATGTTTCCAAATGCCCTTCTCTATGTTGGGCCAAGGCACATTATGTTCAGACATGAGCCAGAAACACTGCCTGAAAGGGGCTCCAACCGTCAACAGGGCTCTGTCCCTTGCTATGACACCCTTGTTACTGCAATGCTTACCCTTGATGCCTTAAGGCTTGGAAAAATCCCCAATGAGAGAAGTTTTTTCTTTGATTTTTCAAAACGAGTCATCATGAATTGGAGACTTTTAAGGGAAAAGGGTTATTCCTTTTCTGGTGCCCTGGAATTTCCAAATCTTGATTTTTCTTCTAACTATCCAAAGGGTGTCCCATGTTCTTTTCTTGAAACTGCTTCTGATCCCTGTTTTTTTGAGCTGCCACCCTACAGCCTAGAAATGGAAAAGGTTTTGGAAGAAGTATCGTGTCAACAATGGAATGAAAAGAGAAGGAGTGCAATAAGGAGCTTTTTTACAAATGTTGAAAAGAGGTCTTCCTGCCATATAGATGAAAAGCAGGTAGATTTTGGCTACATATCGGTGATTCTTTCTGTACTTAAAAATTTAAAGGAAGAAGTAAACAGAAAGGACGGTTTTAAAGACCTCAGGATGTTTAATGTGGGAAACTTGAGAACCACAGATCCTGCTGAAATTGCCCCTGTTGTCACCCTTCAGGCGGTGATGAAGAGCTATGTAACAAGAGAGGTGTGCAAAAGACCCCTTTGTATCGGTGTGTTTGGTCCTCCAGGTGCTGGCAAATCCTTTGCCGTAAAGGAAGTTGCAAGGGTAATTGCAAAGGATTTTGATACCAATCCCTTTGAGTTCTTTGAATTTAATCTCACCCAGTTTTCAGGGCCAGAAGAGATAAATTCTGCCATTGACTTAGTCAGGGCAAGTGTTGCCAAGGGCAGGGTGCCAGTGGCCTTTTGGGATGAATTTGATTGCAGATATGACGACAACGAATTTGGATACCTTCGCTATTTTTTGCCCTCTATGCAAGATGGAGTAACTTATGTCAATGGTATCCCCCGTTATATAGGAAGGAGCGTATTTGTCTTTGCAGGCGGGGTAAAGAACTCTTATTCTGCCATGGAGTCGATTCTTGCAAACTCGGATCAGGAGACTTTAAGGCTTGTTAAGGCCCTTAAGATACCAGATTTTATGAGTAGATTAAGGGTTGTCCTTGATATTGATGGAATAGACATCCCCGAGGAATTACTCAGAGATTCAACCTCGGGAAGCGATCTCGAAGATCTAAAAAGAATACTTTTAAAACGAGCCTTTATTATTGCCCACCAAATGGACAACCACTGGAAGAAGGCAGCCCGGAAGACCTCAGGACTTCTCTTGAGGCTATTGATTGCAAAATATAAGTTTGGAGCCCGCTCCATTGAGGCCGTAATTGAAGCAAGCCAAGCAGCAGATAAATTAGTCTATGGCCTTCCAGAGCTTATAAGTCCGCCAAGTGCAAGGATTCATGCAGAATGGAGAATAGACTTAGAAAGGAGGATTGACAGAATTAGGCGCGAATATGGACTTAGGGGAATCTGGTAAGGCCCCAAGAAAAAGGTATCTGGGCCTTTTGTTTCTTTTTTTATTATCTTTGTGCATAATCCCCCTTGACAGGGGGATCTATGAAATCCTTTTGCCCATTTCAAATTCCGGGATTGGCACCCTATATGCCCATTTAACTGATCTTGTGGGAAATGGTCTTTTTTTGGTGGCCTTGGTCATATCCTTGAGCCTTTTCTTCTTAAAAAGGGAAAAGGAAAGCCTTTACCCCTTTATTGTTTGCGCGGCCCTTTCAATGGCAGCCACAGGCATCTTTTGCCAGGTTTTTAAGATTGTTATTGGAAGGCCTCGTCCAGGTATGCTCATGTCCCTTGGAATCTTTGAACCCTTTACCCTTGAAAGCGATTTTCATTCATGTCCTTCTGGACATGCAGCAGCAACCTTTGCCATGTTCTGGCTTTTGGTGAGATTTGTCCCCAAAATGAGCCCCCTTTGGTTGGTTTTGGCACTGGGGATAAGCCTGGGGCGCGTTATTGGTCAGGCCCATTTCCTTTCAGATGTCTTTATTGGTGCAATTGTAGGTGTCTTTTTTTCTGAAATTTTGTTTTCAAATAGGAAGGATATCCTTTTAAAATTAAGGGGCCTTTTTAAAAGATAGTTATATTCATTAAGATAGCGAAATTTTAGAATGCTAAATTTTAGAATTGTGAAGCCTTTTTGCAGGCAAAATACAAAAGGCCTAAGGCCCCTTATTCCTGATTCTCCTTATCCCCCTTCTTGTCCCTTTTTTCTTCTTGCTCCATAAAATGGATTATACACCCGCTTCTGTGGGTGCAATAATCGTTGGGGTGTCTGCACCCTTTACTTGGATCAGTTTCACGATTATCCTTGGCACAAAAGTAATCCATTTCGGTTACTCCATATTCTGTTATTTTTTGTTTTATACATTTAGCCCTGTTAAATTTCTTGTCAAGGAGGATGAAGTGAAACCAAAGGAGAGAATGGCAATACCTCGCCAAAAGCCCAAGGAACTTTCCGTTCAAGAAAGGATAGATAACTTTCGTGAGATTGTCTTTGGCTTTGACCATGACACTGCAATGCTTGAGGCAGAAAGGTGCCTTCAGTGCAAAAAACCAGGCTGTGTAAAGGGTTGCCCTCTTCATAATGACATCCCTGGTTTTATAAAGCACCTGAGGGAAGGGCGCATTGAAGATGCCTATTGGACCATTAGAAAGACAAGTTCTGTTCCAGCCATTTGTTCAAGGGTCTGTCCCCAAGAGTTTCAGTGTGAAGGAAGCTGTATTAGGGGCAAAAAGGGTGAGCCTGTCGCAATTGGCATGCTTGAACGCTATGTTGTTGACTGGATGGTTGAAAATAATAAGAATCTCATGGAACCTTGCGCACTGCCCATAGACAAAAAGGTGGCCATAGTTGGAACAGGGCCTGCTGGAATGACTGTGGCCTATAATCTGGCACACAAGGGCATATATTGCACCATGTATGATAGCCTTCCGGTCCTAGGTGGAATGCTTCACGTGGGCATTCCTCCCTTTAGGCTTCCAAGGGATATTATAAAGGCCGAGTTTGATGCACTTAAGGCCTGCGGCGTAAAGATAATTGACAATATCACCATTGGAAAGGACAAGACCCTTCAAGAGCTTAAGGACGAGGGCTTTGATGCAATCTTTCTAGGGGTAGGTGCCCATGAGAGCAGAAAGCTTGATATCCCTGGAGAGGACCTTGAAGGGGTGATGCATGGTGTTGATTACCTTCGCGAGGTTTTTTTGGGGAATAAGGTGGACCTTGGCGACAGGGTAGTCGTAGTTGGCGGAGGAAATGTTGCAATAGATGTTGCAAGGGTTGCCCTTAGACTTGGCTCAAAGGATGTCTTTATACTTTACAGGCGCACAAAAAAGGAGATGCCGGCATCCCAGGCAGAGATCCATCACCTTGAGGAGGAAGGGGTCAATGTGGAGTTTTTGGCAGCCCCTGTTGCCATTCATGGAGAGGGCGGACGCCTCAACAAGATAGAATGCATCAGAATGGAGCTTGGAGAGCCAGATGCGTCTGGCAGAAGGCGGCCTGTTCCCATTGAGGGCTCAAACTTCTTTATTGAGGCAGATGCAATAATTGCAGCCATTAGCCAAAGGGTAAATCCCACTGTAGTAAATGGCATTGAAGTTAAGCGGACAAGGTGGGGCACCTTTGAGGTAAATCCTGAGACCCTTCAGACCTCGGTTCCCTGGATTTTTGCAGGGGGTGATGATGTCCTTGGTCCTCAGACTGTGGCAAAGGCTGCCTATCAGGGGCGGATTGCAGCAGAATCCATTGAAAAATACGTAAAGGGCGAACTTTAACTTTCTTTTGGCCCTGGCCTATACTTAGGGGCAGGGCTTATCTCAATGAAAGATTATGTCTCCATCCTTAACTCCCCCATTGACCATGAAACCCTAAGGCTTTGGACCCTTGTCCTTGCGGCAAGGGGGATTCCCTTTAGTATAAAAAAGACCCAGGAAGGCTATGAAATCCTTGTCCCAGAAGAATCTTTTTATAAAGCAATAGGCGAGATAAGGGCCTTTGAGGAGGAAAATCAGTCCCTTTTTGAAAAAGGTCTAAAAAGGCATTCACGTCCCTTTAAATATCTGAAAAGGAGTCTTTTTAGCATCCTCATTATGGCCTCTTTAATGTCTCTTACATTTAGATATGAGGTAAGGGAGCTATTGATGAAGGCAGGTGAGGCTGACTCATCAAGGATTTTAGAAGGGGAAATCTGGCGAGCGGTTACTTCGCTTACACTTCATACCGACCCTGCTCATTTTTTCAGTAATGTCTTTATAGGTGCTATATTTTTGGTCTTTTTGTTTGAAGAGACAGGGCTTGGTGCAGGCTGGCTTCTTGTGACACTTGGTGGGGCCTTTGGAAATCTTATAAATGCCTATATCCATGGCCCAGGGCATCACTCCATTGGATTTTCCACGAGTATTTTTTCTGCCCTTGGTTCACTTTCTGCAATAAAGGCCTTTCAAATGAGAAAGGAGGGCCTTAAGGAGGCCTTTAAGATCACCTTTTCAGGCCTTGCCCTTTTAGGGCTTTTAGGCACTGGGAAAGAAGGGGTTGACATTTCTGCCCATTTCTTTGGGTATCTGTCAGGAGTCTTACTAGGTCTTATCCTTGAAAAGGTCTTTGGAAAAAGGCCCCCTTCTGGAACCATTGACAAAATCCTTTTGGCCCTGGCCATTTTAATCTATACTGGTTCTTGGGGCTTTGCCCTTTATCATTAAAAAATGTGGGTGAGGTATGACAACCATATTTGATATCCTCAAAAAAACAAAAAAGGACAACTGCGGAAAGTGCGGCTTTCCCACCTGTATGGCATTTGCAGCGGCAGTTCACACAGGAGGTGCGCCAATTTCCAAATGCCCCTTTATTGAAGGGGTTTCTGATGAAGGGGCTAGAAGGGGGCCCATGGAAGACCCTGAAACCGCCCTTGCCAAGGAGCTAAAGGAAAAGGTCAGAGATATTGATCTAAAGGAGCGCTCAGAAGGCCTTGGCGGGGAGGTTGTTGAAATAGATGGAGAGATGGCCTTAAAGCTAAGATATCTTGGCGAAGACATATTCATAAGCCCCCAAAAGGTCTTTAGAAGGGATGGGAAAGAGCTAGAGCCCAGGGACCAGATACTTTTATACAACTACCTATTTTTTGGAGGAAAGGGCGAGCTTTCAGGGGAATTTGTTGGCCTTGAATCCTTTCCAAATTCCATCTCCAAGGTGGTCACCCTTAAAAGATACACAGAAGATAAGATTGCAAGCCATTTTTCCTCAAGGCCAAATGAGTTAAAAGAGGCATGTGAAAGGCTTGGAGGAAAGGAGATCAGCCCCTGTCATGCCGATATGTGCATCCTTGTAAGAGTCCTTCCAAAGGTGCCAATAGAGATCCATTTTTGGGATGAAGACAAGGAAGATGGCTTTCCGGCCAAGGTAAAGGTCCTTTTTGATAAAAGGGCCCTTGATTTTCTGGATATCGAATCCCTCATATTTTCTGCTGAAAGGCTTGCAGAAACCATTACTGAGACTTCTTAAGCCTTTTTATGGTCTCTTTTAGTGCCTTTGGAAACCTGCATAGGAGCCTGTTTTCTATTAAAAGATTTACGCCAAGGACGTGTCCATCAAGTTTTGTTATGACATAGCCAGGTCCTTCAATGTCTTTAGAGTTTTTATCAAGTGCTAATTCTCCCTTTTCACATAGCTCAATAAGTTCTTCCTTTCCCAAGGTAATGATATTTTTATGAGCAAGATCACCAAACTTTTGGATAAAACAAGTGGTAGGTTTTAAATGGCCTGCCACATCTCTCATAAAAGGAAGACCACAGCGCAAAAAATGCCCTTTTGGAAATGTAAAATTTTCTCCCTGTGCCCTAAAAAGAAATGCCTGTCTTGAAAAGGCATAGATATCGTAGTCAGTAAAATGCTCTCTTTTTATGCCAAAGCGCCAATCCAAAAAGGAAAGTATGAGTTCCCTTTCTTCATTCCTTAACAATTTTGGCAATGAAAAATCCCACTGAGTCGATTTTATGTGGGTAAAAGCGCTTGCAAAATCGGACTCCTTCATCATACCTTTTCCCCCTAAATTCTGTGATACCAGGGCACCCTTCAATGGGGATGGAAAAATCCAGGACTTTTGCCCCTCTTTTTTCAATTAGATGCTGGATAACCCCCTCGTTTTCCTCTGGGTCAAGGGTGCAGGTTGAATAGACAAGGGTGCCTCCGGGCAAAAGAAGGTCAAAGCCTTTTTTTATAAGGGCCTTTTGTATTGCAGATAAATTTGTCTTTCCCCTTTTCATGTATTTTATGGTCCCGTGCCTTTCATCAAATCGATACTTCCCCTGGCCGCTACAGGGGGCATCCACAAGGATCTTGTGAAACCTGTAGGGAAGGTCTAGGTGTTCCCCCCTTCCAATGGTGACTACTGTGTTGGTAATGCCTAGCCTTTTTACATTTGACAAAAGTGAGGTGATCCTTCCCTTTTTTCTGTCATTTGCCACTAAAAGCCCCTTGTCATTCATTAGCTGACTTATAAAAGTGGTCTTTCCTCCTGGGGCTGCACAAAGGTCTAGTACCCTTTCATTCTCTTTTGGCAAAAGGGCAAGAACTGGAAGGGCAGATGAAAGAGCCTGTGGGTAGATATAACCCAGATAATAACTCAAAAGGGGCCTCTGGGCATCAAATCTTTCTATCCTTAAAATTTCAGGAATCTTTGTAGGGCCAAATTCCACACCTTCACTTCTCAGGGTCTCTTTGGCCCGTTTTATTGAAATTTTAAGGGTATTTATCCTAAAATATGTTGGAAGAGGCCTTTTTAGATGGGAAAGAAGTTCATCAAAATTAGGGATAAGTTCCCTTAACTCCTCCAAAAATGCCAGAAAATCTGCCATCAAGGCCTATTTTATTTCTTAGACTTGGTAGCCCTTTTCTTTTTGGTGGTCTTTTTTGTAGTTTTTGTGGCCGGGCATGGCTTTTCAAGAATGCCATTTAAAAAATAGCTGCTAATCTGTTTTGCAGCCGTTTTTACACTGTATTTCTTCCTAGGAGACAAAACCCAGAATCGGGACATTTCGTCAAGGGCACCAAAAAAAGCCCTTTTAAATATACCTGGCATGACATCCTTTCTGAAAATACCTTGCTCCTGCCCCTCTTTTACGATATTGGCAATAATGTGTAGATATTCGGCAAAGCGCTTGTTCCTGTATTCCTTCATGAACTTGCTGCTTTGCCTAAGTTCCACCTGTATGAGCTCTGCGAGGTCCTTGTTCTTTTCAACGAGGTTTAAATGCTGAAGGGCAAAGTGTTCAAGCTTTTCACAAGGGCTTTCATATTTTGAAATTTCATTCTTTACACTTGCAATGATTTTTCCCATCTCTTCTTCAAAGATGGTTATGAGGATGTCATATTTGTTATTGAAATAAAGATAAATGGTGCCATCAGCCACATTGGCTTCTTTGGCGATTTCAGCAATGCGGGAGTTGAAAAAGCCATTTCTGGCAAAGACCTTTATAGCTGCTTGAATTATCCTACCATGCTTATCTGCTACTTTCATAAAAGGTATTCTCTCTTTTGGCCAGACTTTTTAAAAGGACCATAAATAAAAAAAGAAAAACATTAGCATTCAAATAATGAACTATTTTAACAGAAAATCCCAAAAAAATGAATGTGTATTCATTCAGATATTATATTTTTTTTGATTTTTCAAGGGAAAAAACTCACATAAATTTTTGGCTACTAACTGAATTTTTTCTCATGTATCTAATTTGTTTTTATAAATTCAGTATGAGGCCGGTATTTCGGTTCATTCCTGAGATGGAAAGAAAACGTCCAGGGCGTGTTCTTTTGTCAGTTGAGAATTCCAATATCTACATGGATTTTTATGACATAGACGACTTTTTTAAATCTATATCTTTTAAAAAGACGCCTGAATTTAAAATAGGTGTTAACAGAACTTGTAAAGCTTAGGCACACACTATTTAAGAACGCAGAATTTTACTATTTAAGGACCAATGATGGTCGGGAAGTGGATCTACTCATAAGGACTTCCAAGAGCTATTGGGCATTTGAGGTAAAAGGCTCAAGAAAGGTCACCAGGAAAGATGCAAGGCATCTTTTGGGACTGGAATCCTTTTTGGATGGCCCCTTGCTCGGCTCCTTTTTGGTGTATGAGGGAGAAAAAATAACGGAAATCGCCCCTTCTGTTTATGCAATACCCTCTTGGGCCTTGTGGTTATAAAGGAATCTCACCTGTACGGGTCCATTAAAAATTGCGAAAATAAAAATTTTAAACTCTTTAAAAAGTAAGATAAGATAATAATATGGAATCTGATAGGTAAAAAATAAAATTACCCCTTACCTTTCCCTTTAAATCACTTTAATAATATAAAGCTTTTGGTTAAATTAGGGC
>JALXCD010000006.1 GCA_026991135.1 Deltaproteobacteria bacterium
CCTTAATATCCAGTTGTCCAGGATGATTCTTCTAATCTCGATTTTTTTTAGTCAAATTTATTACAAAGAATATTAAAAGAATTGTGGCAGATGCAGTCATCAAGTAGGGAGGGATTAGTTCAGCGGCCTTGCCAATTATAGCCATGGGTGAAACTCCAATAATATTGTAAACATAATCAAGAATTAGACCTGAAAGTACACTAAAAAAAGAGAGGGCCAAAAGGTAAACAGCCGTGCCCTTTTTACCTAGAATTCCATATAAAATGGAAATTGAAGTAATATTAGTGGCTGGACCAACTAGCAAAAAAACAAGGGCTGCCCCTGGGCTCATGCCTTTTAAAATCATTGCTGCTGCAACGGGAGTTGAAGCAGAAGCACAAATATAGATGGGAATTCCTAAAAACAACATGAGAATCATTGACAAAATACCGCCTTGAAGATAGCTGGTAAAAAGCTCATCGGGAATGAGGGTATATATTAAACCTGCAACTACAACTCCTAGAAAAAACCAAGGGCCAAGCTCTTCCCACAGGTCAAAAAATGCGTAGTCAAACACCTTTTTGACCGTATCCCAAAAGGTGGCCTCCTTTCCCTCCTCATTTGAACAACCTGTTTGACAACAACTTCCGCTACATCCGCAGCCTTGGCTTAAAGTATCTTTATCGTTTATGGTATTCTGTCCCGAATTCGCTTTTACCATAAGGTTTTCCAAAAGCCCTGTTCCAACAGAAGATATAAAGGCAGCAACTGGGCGCGCAAAAGTCATGATGGGGTCGAGAAGGGCCCAGGAGATTAGAATAGAATCAATCCCTGATTCCGGTGTAGAAATCAAAAAGGCAGAAATAGCTCCTTTGTTTGCCCCTTGCCTTTTTAAAGAAGCTGCAACAGGAAGCACGCTACAGGAGCAAAGGGGTAAAGGAATTCCAATCAAGGCTGCCTTTAATATGGATGAAAGCCCCTTTTTGCCAAGGTGCGAAGTGACATATTCGGTTGAAAGAAAAAGTCTTAAAGTTCCTGCCAGCAGGAGGCCAAAGAGAAAAAAGGGAGCTGCATCCTGAAAAAAGCCCCAAGATGCCAGAAGGCTCTCTTTCAAGTATATAAAAATTGCCAAAAAACCTCTTATATCCTAAATGATTTCAAGTAAATCCAACGGGTTGGCTATGAGCCTTTTTGCCCCAGCCTCTTCAAGCTCCTTTCTGTCTCTAAAGCCCCAAAGACAACCTACAGGGAAACAGTAAGCGGCATTTGCCGTCTTCATGTCGATGGATGTATCGCCAAGATAGAGGCAGCTTTGGGGTGAGACGTCTAGTTCATCTAATATCCTCTTTGCCCCTGTTGGATCCGGCTTTCTAGGAATGCCTGGACGTTCTCCCATTACCTTTTGAAAATTCCATTTTCCCAAAAACCTTTCCACACAAAGCCTTGTAAAATCATGGGGTTTATTGGATAAAACCGCCATCTTAAGCCCCCTTTCCTGGATGGCCCTAAGCATATCCTCTATCCCTGGATATGGACGGGTATTTTCGGCCCAATTCCTGGAATAGTCCTCTAAAAAATTCTTTAATATCCTTTCAAAAAGGTCCTTATCTTTAAAATCCTCTGGCAAAACCCTTTGGGCCAAAACTCGCGCCCCATCCCCCACAAAATAGCGATAGCTTTCAACCGGATGAATCGGAAAACCATGCCTCTCCAAGACCCTATTCATGGAATGGGCAAGGTCTTCCAAGGTATCAAGGAGCGTTCCGTCAAGATCAAAGATTACTGCCTCAAATCTAGCCATTTTTATTCCAAATGGGAAAGTGCCGACTCAAGTCTGTCAAGCCCTTTCTCAATTACCTTGATGTCTGTGGCATAGGAAAAACGGATAAACTCATCGTCTCCAAAGGCAATTCCTGGCACACACGCTATCTTTGCCTCTTCGAGGAGATAGTCTGCAAGATCAAGGGAGCCTTCTATCTTTTTACCATTAAAACTCTTTCCATAAAAACTGGACATATTTGGGAAACAGTAAAATGCCCCTTCTGACATATTACATCTTATGCCATTTATGGCATTAAGTCTTTCTACAATGAAATTCCGCCTCTCTTTAAAGGCCGCGACCATCTCCTTCACGCAATCTTGAGGACCTGTCAAGGCAGCAAGGGCAGCCTTTTGAGCAATAGAGTTGGGATTTGAGGTGCTTTGACTCTGGATCTTTGTTGCAGCCTTTATAACTGGTTGAGGACCTGCGAGATAACCTATCCGCCACCCTGTCATGGAATAGGTCTTTGAAACACCGTTTGCAATAATTACATGCTCCTTTGCCTCAGGCACAAAGGAAAGGACGTTTTCTGGAGATCTTCCGTCAAATCTAATCTCGTCATAGATATCATCTGTAATGATGTAAAAACCCTTGTTAATAGCAAGCTCTGCCACACCCTTTAAGGTTTCCTCATTATAAACTGCACCTGTTGGATTTGACGGGCTGTTTAAAATTATTGCCCTTGTCTTTTCTGTAATGAGGGATTCAAGCACTGAAAGGTCAATTGCAAACCCATTTTCCTGGATTGTCTTTAGATACACAGGCTTACCGCCTGCCAGTTCAACCATTGCAGGGTAAGAAACCCAGAAGGGCACAGGTATTATGACCTCTGTTCCCGGGTCAACAATGGCCTGAAGGCAATTGAAAAGGCCCTGTTTCCCTCCCGTTGAAACTACAATTTCGTCGATGGAATATTCTATATTATAATCTCTTTTTAATTTCTTCCCTATAGCTTCTCTTAACTCAACTATGCCTGCAACTGCTGTATATTTTGTAAATCCATCTCTTATGGCTGAGATGGCAGCTTCCTTAATATGGTCAGGTGTATCAAAATCAGGTTCGCCTGCAGATAGATTAACTATGTCCTCTCCCTTTGCCTTTAAGGCCTTTGCCTTTGCGTCAACGGCCAGGGTGGGTGAGGGCTTAAGGTCCAAGACCCTTTTGGCTAGCGGTTTATTCCAACTCATTTTTTCCTCCAAAAAACTTGATTGAAGCAATATCCAAATTTTTTATAGATAAAAACACCTTGAGCGTAAATTGCAAGCCTTGAATAAAAAAAGTAATTTCAAATTATTATGTCTTTTCAATCAATAAAATACTTCTTTAAGGTAAAGGCCCTGGGCCGGTGCTGTAGGTGCTCCATGATTTCGGTCTTTTTTGTCAATGATATACTTAATATTACTATCTGGTATCTTTCCTGATCCAACCTGCCACAAAAGGCCAACCATATTTCTCACCATATATTTCAAAAATCCATTGGCCCTAAAGAAAAAACGTATCTCTCTTATCCCTTTAATACCACCATATTCAGGACAGTCCATTTCCCTAATATCGATCCTGGTAAGGTGTCTTATGGTACTTTTTACAGATGTTCCCGATGCCATAAAGGATGAAAAATCATGAACCCCACGAAGATATTTTGATGCATCCCTCATAGACTTGACATCCATATCTAAGCGACTCAGCCAGGCCCTTTTTGAAATAAGCGGAAGCCTTACTGGTGATACTATCAATCGATACATATATTCTTTTTCCTTTGCATGTTTTCTGGCATGAAAGGATAAATCCATCTCTTGAACCTCTAAAATGGAGATATCATCAGGAAGAATACTATTTAGACCCTTTAAAAAGCCATCAAGAGGGATCATGCTCTTTGTTTTAAAGTTCGCTACCTGACCTATGGCGTGGACTCCTGCATCGGTCCTTCCTGATGCCAAAAGGTTTGCATCTTCTCCGGTCATCTTAGATATGGCTATTTCAATACACTCTTGAACAGTCCTTACTCCAGGCTGTCTCTGCCATCCGTGAAATTCTGTTCCATCGTAACTGATTGTTAGTTTTATATTTCTCATAACCACCCGTTCTTTTCATTAATTTTTTTAATTATACCTTGCTCTTAGCCTAAAAAAAAGGAGCGATAATTCACTTAAAATTCCTTTAAAATCAATATGTTAAAAGAAAATTACAAAAATTTTAGAAAAATACTTGACAACTTTAATTGTCAAGTTTATTTACAAATAACTTCTACAATTATTGTGAAAAGATTTAAAAAAGGAGGGAGTTAGCAACATGAACGAACCACATGTAACTTCTTTGACTGCGGGGAAGGCCCTACCAGTCACCACATCGCAGGCATACAATGCCAGCATTGCACTTTTTGGTCTTTTGGCTGCAATTGGTATAGCATTTGGCCTTCATGCCATGTACATAGGTCATGAAGCGGCCTATAACTGCACAAGGGAAATTCCCTGGGGACTTTTAATAGCCACTTATGTATTCTTTGTTGTTACATCCACAGGACTTTGCATTGTCTCATCTATCGGACACGTCTTTGGCTTTGATAGCTTTGTTCCTGTCGCAAAAAGGGCGGTATTTCTCTCAATTGCTACCATAGTTAGCGGTTTTTTGGTAATTGCCTTTGAAATTGAAAACCCCTGGCGTATGGCCATTTACAATGTAATCTCCCCCAATCTAACCTCGAATATCTGGTGGATGGGGACCCTTTATGGTGTTTATCTCTTCTTTATGGCAGTTGAATTTGCCATGCTCCAAATGGGCCGTCACAAGCAGGCCGCCCTATTAGGACTTGCTGGTGTGCTTTCAGGTATTGCTGCCCACAGTAACCTTGGTGCAGTTTTTGGACTCCTTGGTGCTAGAGAATTTTGGCATGGACCCTATATGCCAATCTATTTTATTACATCTGCTGCCATGTCTGGCTGTGCAGCAGTCCTTCTTTTTACCTACATTGCCTATAAGGCAAATGGCTGGCAGATGAGTGACAAACTAAAATCTTCCTTAAGGGCAGTAGGTATGCTTGGTGCCTTCCTCATGGCCACATTGATCTTTTTTGACATCTGGAAGGTTATCTCTGGTATTGCCGGACACCCTCCTGGAAAATATGAAGCTACCATGGCACTTATCTCTGGTCCTTATGCCTTTAATTTCTGGGTGGGGGAAGTCCTTTTAGGCCTGGTACTTCCTTTTACCTTGATCGTCGGCACCCGAGGAAAGAGTGTTCCTGCACTTTTCATTGCTGGCGCAATGTCAGTTGTTGGAATCTTCTTTATGCGCTACGATCTTGTCCTTGTAGGTGAAATAGTATATCCATTCCATGAGTATGGAGTAATCGACTTTCCAAAATACCTTAGTTATGTGCCAAGCCTACATGAAATCATGATTACTATCGGTGGCCTTAGCTTCTGCGCCATGGCCTTTTTGATAGGAGAAAAGATTTTTAAAGGTCATCTGGCAGAGGATCACTAATTCCATTGGAAAGAATTAATCTAAAATAGCAAGAGAATAAAAAAGGGGGGCTCTTGAGAGCCCCTTTTTTTAAAAGTCTTTTAAAAGAAAAGATGCCAGGAAAAAAGAAACATAAAAAAAAGATAACACTCCCTGGTAGGATGGTACCTGTTTATCCTATAGGAGTTGCTGCCAAATTGCTTGATGTCCATCCAAGGACACTTCGCCTTTACGAGGCAGAAGGTCTTGTCTCTCCCCATTATAAGGGAGGTCGGCGCATCTTTTCCCAAAGTGATATCCAGTGGATATCCTGTCTTCGTTCCATCATTCACGATGAAGGTATTAGCATTCCTGCCATAAAAAGGCTTCTTAAATATGAACCGTGCTGGAAGATACTTAATTGCCCAAAGGAGGTCCATGAAACCTGCGAAGCAAAGGTTGACTGGACAGAAAAGTCAGGAGATGACAATGAAAACTTAAATCTTTGCAGAAGGTGTAAAGAGAGATTGAAGCCTTAAGCCACCATAAGACCTTTTAACCAAGATATTCTTCCTTCTTTATTTCATACTGAGCAATCTTTCTTCTCAGAGTATCTTTGGAAATTCCTAACTCCCTACATGTTGCCATCTTTTTTCCTCTGTTTCTCCTTAAGGAATTCACGATGGCCATCCTCTCAAGTTCTTTAAGGGACATGGGTCTGTCAAAGGGAAGAACACCGGAAGCCTCGGATTCAAGATTTGAAGAAAAGGGCTCTGGAAGATGTTCTGGCATTATAAGCCCGCCATGACATAGGATAAAGGCATATTCGATTATGTTTTCAAGCTCCCTTATGTTTCCTGGATAATCGTATTTCATCAGGATATTAAGGGCTTCATCAGATATACCAGATACATCTTTTCCCTTTTCCACATTGAATTTGTGAATAAAGTGTTCCACCAGTAGTGGAATATCCATAATTCGTTCCCTTAAAGGCGGCAGGTTAATACTAACCACATTCAATCTATAATAAAGGTCCTCCCTAAATTTTCCTTCTTGAACAAGGGCCTTTAAATCTCTGTTGGTAGCAGCCACTATCCTCACATCTGCCTTTACAGGCTTGTTTGATCCTAGGGGTTCATACGTCTTAGTTTGAAGAACCCTTAGAAGTTTTACTTGAAGAGCAGCAGAAATGTCTCCTATCTCATCTAGAAAAAGGGTTCCACCCTCTGCAGCAGCAAATCTTCCTTCTTTATCATGTTTTGCATCTGTAAAGGCACCTGCCTTGTAACCGAAAAGCTCTGATTCCAAAAGTGTATCAGGTAAAGCCCCACAGTTTACAGGGACAAACGGCCCTCTTTTACGTTTGCTAAAATTGTGAAGGGCCCTTGCCACAAGTTCTTTTCCAGTCCCACTTTCTCCAAGAATAAGGACATTGCTATCACTCATAGCTATCTCCGGGAGAATCTGAAAAATTTTCTGCATCTGAGGACTTTTACTGATTATATCTCCAAAGGTGAATCTCCCATTTAACTGCCGTCTTAGTTGATCTATTTCCCGGAGATCTCTGAAAGTCTCCACCCCACCTATTATGTTACCCTCTGAATCCAAAAGGGGGGCTGTGCTTATGCTAATTGGAACAGACTCACCGTTAACCCTTTTAATTATAACCCTTTTGTTCGAGACCCTCTTCCCCATCCTTATGCTCATA
The DNA here is from genome assembly GCA_026991135.1 of Deltaproteobacteria bacterium. Classification (GTDB taxonomy): domain Bacteria; phylum Desulfobacterota; class Dissulfuribacteria; order Dissulfuribacterales; family QOAL01; genus JAADCZ01. The sequence goes on from JALXCD010000006.1 coordinate 6,951, forward strand.
GCCATGGCACATGCCTCTCCACACAGGCTAGACTGAAATACTTCTCTACAAAGCTTTCCCATGGCTTCACTGGCAGGCATCCCAGTAATCTCTTCAGCAGCTCTATTAAACGAGGTAATTCGCCAATGTCTGTCCACTGTAAAAACCCCGTCTCCGATGCTGTCGAGGATAATCTCCCTTTCCACCTCGTCTGTAATATCCCTGAAAACCTCAATCCCGCCATTCACCTCACCGGTTATGTCAACGAAGGGAGAGGCGCAGATGGAAATGGGAATGGTGTGACCATCCTTGTGTCTTACAAAGACCGTACTTCCAGAAATGGTCTTTTTTTCCTTGATAGCCTTTGAAAGGATACAATTTTGAGAACAAATGTTGCTTTTAAATATATCCTTGCATCTTTTCCCGATTACCTCGGACTTTTTCCAGCCGGTTATCCTTTCTGCCGCCTTATTGAATTCCATTATCTCCCAATCCTGATTCACAAGAAAGATTCCCTCCCCGATACTGTCCAGAATTGGCACTCCAAGAAATTCCGGGCCTTCGCACCTTATGGTCACGGCAATCCAGTCTATAGAGCTGTCACTGTCTCTTCCAACAAGGGCAGTTACAATGGCGGTTCTATAACTGGCATTTTTAAGAATTATCCGACAGTTGAATACACCGTGCCCCTTTTTGAAAAGGGGAACAAGGGGCAAAATAGTAGAAAAGGTGGTTGATTCAATTACTTCTTCAAAGGGCCTTCCAACAATCTGCCTTAAATCAAAAGATAAGGTGCCCTTGACATTTCCGCTTATCTTTTTGATGACAAGATTTGAATCCAATAAAAAGGAAATTTGAGGTAACTCTTCCGTAGGACAAACTGGTGTAATAACATAGGCTCCGTACATAAGTTTAAAATTTTAATTTTCCGTTTTTTTATTAAATATAACTTTCAGGATTTGGATTGCCAATAGCAGATAAATTCGCCAGAGCTTCAAATATGTGGGAAAGGATGTGCTGATCCGCGCAATAGGCCCTAAGCTTGGCCTGATCGAATATAATAGATTTAATCCCCATTTTTAAGGCCCTTTCTCCAGCCCCGTAATCAAAAAGGACCTCCAGATAATAGTATCTTACACCTGGGAAAAGTCTTTCTCTGTCTATCCTGTAACCAGGACAAAAGGCATGGAGGTGTTCAAGGACCATGGAAAGGATCTCGTCCTTGTCACCCAAAAGGTCTATTTCGCTCTCAAGGGAATAAAAGCCCTTTTCTGCCTCTTTTTCCAGTCTTTCTCCATAGAGAAACCTTCCCTGATAGTTTAAGGCTATCCATTCGTTTAGCCTCAGGAGCAAAATGGCAGCGGTATCAACGGGATCTATTATCCTTTTTGCCGTTTCCGCCTCGGAAAATATCTCAGAAAGCACTGTAAGCCAGTTTGCTATGGTATCAGGTACCCTGTCCTTTAGGGACTCTTCATCTTCTAGAGTGGAAATGGAGGGAAGGCCTTCCTCTTTTGCAATTGTAGCATAAATAGAAATAAACTCTTTTCTTAACTTGTCTAAGATACCTCTATCAAAAGGCCTTTTAGATGCAAGAAAAAGGGCCTCTTTAAGGCTATGATCCCTGTGACTATTTAGAAGAGTAAGCTTTTTTTCAAAGATTTCCTTTTCCATAGATATCCTCAAAAAACAAAAAAAAAGGCCTGCCATTAAGCAGACCTTTAATTTTAAAAATAGAAAACAAAAATTACTTTTTATGGCAACCGCCGCACTTGGTTGGTCCACCATGCTGTTTATGGCAATCCCTACAGTTTTTATGGGCTGCCTTCATTGCGCTATTAAGTTTCTTATTTTTGAACTCCTTGTTATGACATTTTTCACAGGCCTGAATCTCCATTCCCTCTTTGTAAGCGGAATGACCTGGACCATGGTGACACTCGCCACACTTGGCCTTTTCCTGGTGCTTCCAGTGTGCAAAATGAACATCACCTTTTTTGGCCTTCAAAGTGATGTTCTCTGGACCCTGGCCAGCTACTGCAACGCCAGCAACTACAAAACTAAAAAGCATTGCTACTAATACTGAAACGATCTTTTTGCTCATGAGCAACTCCTCCTTTCTTTTTTTGGCTTGATTGAAAATGAATAATTATTCACTTGCTGATTTTTAATTTAGCATTTGGCTTTTGTCAACTGAATTCATGTTCATTTCTTTAAGAATTAAGACCTACAAAAACAGCAAAAAACTATACTAAAGATTATTATTGCATGAACAATAATTACTTAAAAAAGCAACGATTATTCCACAAAAAGGGGAACAAACGAAAAAGAATCCACATCAACAAGGCCCCTGTCAGTGAGTTTCAACTTTGGAATTACAGGAAGGGCAAGAAAGCTAAGATTCATAAAGGGATTTTCTATTCTGCATCCGAGGGCTCTAGTAGCCTTTAAAAGCTCTTCCATCTCT
>JALXCD010000007.1 GCA_026991135.1 Deltaproteobacteria bacterium
TTATTGAACAGTTGGATGATGACGACAAACATAAAATAAGATACTTTATTCAACTATTAATGCGCCAAGAAAAGTATAATAAATTAAAAGAAGAAATTAGATCAAGAAGAAAGGAAGTAGCCCAAGGTGATATTTTTTCACATGACGACATATGGTCTCATTTAGATGTCTAAGCTCATTTATGCTAAAAGTGTAGCAAAAGATTTGCGAAAGATTGCTCCATATAATTTGTCAAAAATAAAAGAGGGAATAGAGGATTTGATTAACTTTCCAAATCTTACTCAAATTAGAAACTTGAAAAATCATCCAATTGCTGACTACAGATTGAGAATTGGGAATTATAGAGTTCTATTTGATGTCGATTGGAAAAAGAAAGAGATATACATTTTGAAAATTGGACATAGAAAAGATATATATTAACAAACGACTATCAAATGGTTACACTTGACCGCCATTCTGCTGTGGCCCTCGGCCTGGCTTTACCACGGTTAGTGAGTTTTGTTGTCTTTTAGACCGGCCATAGATGCCAAAATCTAGACCGGAAAAGGAGAAAGATATGGTTTTTAAAGATGAAAAAAAAGGAATTTTAAGGGTTAGACCAGACTTCAAGCTAGTGGACAGAAGTGAACCAGACCTTATGAGGGACCTATTTCCATACTCTGAGGTCTGTAAAATTGCATTTGATTATAAATACCTTGCCCCTGAGCCCTGTAAAGACATGCTCATTACGGATACAACCTTTAGAGATGGACAGCAAGCAAGGCCACCCTATACAGTTGATCAAATCAGTAAAATCTTTGACTTTTTGCACAGGATGGGAGGCCCAAAAGGGATAATAAGACAGTCGGAATTCTTTCTTTACACCAATAAAGATAAAAAGGCCGTAGAGGTCTGTAGAGCAAAGGGCTACAAGTACCCTGAAATTACAGGATGGATAAGGGCAAAAAAGGAAGATCTAAAGCTTGTTAAGGAGATGGAGCTTCCTGAAACGGGAATCCTGACCTCTGCCTCGGATTATCACATATTTTTAAAGCTTAAAAAGACAAGGGCCGAGGCAATGGAAGGATATCTTTCTATTGTGAAGGCTGCCCTTGATCTTGGGATAAGGCCAAGATGCCATTTTGAAGACATCACAAGGGCGGATATTTATGGCTTTTGCGTTCCCTTTGCAATAGAGCTTATGAAGTTAAGGGAAGAGTCAGGTATAGATATAAAAATCAGGATGTGTGACACAATGGGCTATGGAGTGACCTATCCAGGTGCTGCGCTACCCAGGGCAGTTGATAAGGTTGTAAGGGCCATGATTGATGACGCAGGAGTTCCTGGAGAGCTCCTTGAATGGCATGGGCATAATGACTTTCACAAGGTTGTTATAAATGCCACAACGGCCTGGATATATGGATGTGGTGCAATCAACGGAACCCTTCTTGGCTTTGGAGAAAGAACAGGCAACACACCCATTGAGGCACTTTTGATAGAAAGAATTGCACTAAAGGGAGAAGAGGATGGCATAGATACCCAAGCAATTACTGAGATGGCAGAATACTTCCAGAAGGAGCTGGGAGTTCAAATTCCTTCCAATTATCCTCTTGTCGGAGAGGACTTTAACGCCACAAGTGCCGGGGTCCATGTTGATGGTCTTATGAAAAACGAAGAGATTTATAACATTTTTGATACAAAGAAGATATTAAATAGGCCAATCTCTGTAATTGTCTCTGCAACATCAGGAACTGCAGGGATAGCCCACTGGATAAACAGTCACCTTGGACTTAAGGAAGAAAAGACAATCGATAAACGCCATCCTGGTGTTGTTAGGATCTACAAGCAGGTCATGAAACAATATGAGGAAGGAAGGGTTACATCCATGTCTAAGGACGAGATGGAGACCCTTACAAGAAAATATCTGCCAGAGCTATTTACTTCTGACTTTGATAAGCTGAAGATGCGCGCCCATGATCTTGCCTATCACATTGTAGAAGACCTTGTTGATAGACCTGAAATGCGTTCCATGGATCCTGAAAAGATTGAGCCGATTCTTAAACAGACCCTTGAGGAGAATCCCTTTATCCAGTTTTTATATGTGGTAAATGCAGACGGTAAAAAGATAACTCACAATATCACCCATATTGAGGATAGAGGGAAATACGCTACCTATAAGCTAGATAGTGACTTTTCAAACAGACCCTGGTTTATCGCTCCCCTTAAGGACGGGAAAATCCATGTCTCTGATTTTTATACCTCGAGGATCACCAATGCCCTTTGTATTACAGTTTCAGGGCCAATAAGAAACGAAGAGGATGAAATCATTGGAGTCCTTGGGATTGACATCCGGTTTGAAGACCTTGCAAAGATGGAAAGGGATGGTGAATAAGGGGGCCTTTGGCAAAGGGTTCTAAAAATACACCTGTTGAACAGGGTGAAATCCGAAAACGCTGGAGGGGAAGGCGTTCTGTCGCATTGATCTTTCCTGACTCATACGCCCTTGGAATGGCAAACCTTGGCTTTCAAAGGGTGTATGAGCTTTTAAACAGGAAAGATGAAATTGTGGCGGAGCGCTTTTTTATTGAAAATTTAAGTACCGGACGCTCCATTGAATCCAGAAGACACCTTATTGAATTTGACATCATCCTTTTTTCCATAAGCTTTGAGCTCAGTTACCTGAATATCCTGCCATTTATTCAAAAGGCAGGACTTCCCTTATTTTCAAAAGAAAGGATCAACAAAAAGGACCTGCCCCTTGTCCTTTCAGGAGGGGTTGCCATACAGATCAACCCTTGCCCTGTAATTCCCTTTGTGGATGCGTTCCTTTTAGGGGATTTTGAAGAAATAATAAATGGCTTCACCCGTTATTTGATTGATGATCTTGATAGAGAAAAAAAGGGAGAAGAAAAACTTAAAAGGCTTGTAGAAACCGTTCCTGGCTCCTATGTGCCACTCCTTCAAAAGGGAGAATCAATAAGGCCAGCTATTCAAAGGAATGCAATTGATACTGTTCCACACTCGGTTATTGTCTCAAAGGATTCTTCATTTCCAAATACCTTTCTTTTAGAAGTGACGAGGGGCTGTGGAAGGGGCTGCCGTTTTTGTGCAGCAGGTTTCATCTATCGTCCTTCAAGGAGATGGCCAAAAGATGTTATTGAGAGGACCCTTTCTGATCTTAAAGGTGCAAAAAAGGTGGGGCTTGTTGGCCTTGAATATGCTAGCCGCGGACAAATTGTAGGGATTTGTGAAAGGCTTCTTTTAAATGGGCTTCAATTGGGCTTTTCATCTCTTAGGGCAGATGCCCTGACACCCGAATTTTTAGAGCTCCTTGTAAGATCAAAAAATTATACCGCAACCATTGCCCCAGAAGCTGGGACAGAAAGGCTTAGACGAGTTATAAACAAAAACCTTACAGAAGATCAAATACTAAATGCAGTTGAGGCAATATGTGAAAAAGGAATAAAGAATCTCAAGCTCTATTTTATGGTTGGACTTCCCTTTGAAGAGAAAGAAGACCTATATGGAATTTTTGAACTTTCAAAAAAAATCCGCCAAATATTTGTAAGTTATGGCAGGGAAAGAGGGAAACTCGGAAAAATCATTGTATCGGTAAGCCCTTTTGTGCCAAAGCCGTGGACCCCGTTTCAGTGGGCAGCCTTTGACAGACTAGAAAAAATTAACAAAAAAATCACCCTCTTAAAAAGTGAATTTGCCAAACTCCCAAATGTAAAATTTAGCTCAGAGCAACCAGATAAGGCCTTTGTCCAGGCCATTTTAAGCAAAGGAGACATAGAAACGGGAAAAGATATCATTCTGCAATACCTAAAAGGTAGAAAACTAAAAAAGATAATTAAGAGTACTCAAAAAAGTGCCGAATATTACCTTAGAAAAAGAGGGGAAGAGGAGATTTTCCCCTGGGAATGCATTCGACACCGTATAAAAAGGGTATATCTTTTTTCCCAGTGGAAAAAGGCTCAAAGGGCCATACCCACGTCCTTCTGCAATATGGCCAAATGTAAAAGATGTGGGGCCTGCAAGTGAAAATTAAGGAACATTTGTTATGGAACACGAAACCATAATAGAACAGACAACAACAAAAGAGGATATTAATCTCGAAATTGACAAAAATAAGGAAACTATTCCAGATTCTCCTTTAGAAATTGCCAAATGGATAAAAGATTCCAAGGAAGAGGTCAAAGAGGGTTCCGATTGCATACTTGTTACAATGGACCTACCCTCGGGGTTACGTGTTGGTCATGACAACCTTTTAAAGTCATTAGAAATCGTTTTACGGGAATACTTCATAACAATTCCTGAAGATATTTCAGAAAAAATTGTACAAGGAGAGCTTGATGTTTTTGATTTTGTGGCCCCAGCCCGAGATAATCACTTAAGTCCAAGGTATGTGGAAATAAATACCCTTCCCGGCATTTCCACACTTACCATAAAAGGTACACCACCTGAAGATGGAGAAGATGGATTTTTAGAAATATTTTTTGACCCAAATCTTAAGCCAGGAAAGCTTTTACCTGACGGAACCATTGACTTTACAGAAGTTAATCGCTTTCCCCAGGCCTCTGCTGACCAACATGTATTGAGAGTCTATGAGCCCACTTTTGGAAATTATGGAACAGATGTATTGGGATTTCCAATAAAGCCTAACCCTGGTCATCCTGCCCAAATAAAAATAGGTGAAGGCTTTTATGAAAAAACCGGAACAGATGATGAGAGCTCAAGGAGCTTCAAGGACTATTTTAGTAAAAAACGAGGCATTATTATCTGCAATTTCAAAGGTGGGCCATCTCCTCAAAATCTTTCGTCTATAGCCATAAAAAATGAACTTAAGGTCAAAGACATTGACTTTTCAACTGGCAATATAAAAGGTAATGATAATGAAATAAGATGTAAGGCAGATGTAATTGTAGAAGGTGATATTAGAGGCTGCTTTACCGTAATCATTGACGGAAAACTTATTGTAAAGGGGGCTGTAGAAGGTGAGGCAGTGGATGCAACAGGGCCTGTATATGTTAATTTTGCAAAAAACTTTGTCAGATCTGGCTCAAACATGGAGGTCGGAATAGCAAGAAATGCAAGGCTTTTTGCAGAAGGAAGTCTTAAAATCCAAAGGGAACTCAGTGACGGACGGCTTAAGGCCCCAAAAATTTTAATGGAGCCTAAGAACACTCCTGAAATTCTTGTCGGGAGGGCAAAGATATCAACTAATGAAATAACAGGACAAGGATTAAATATAAGAAATATCGTAGAAATCCAAATTGGTGAAGAGCTTTTTGATACACTAAAACAACTCTTAGCCCAAAAGGAGGAGCTCTCTAAAGAGCTTGAAAACAAAAAAGACATTTTAAAAAATAGGGGGGCAATCTTTGGACAAAAACTTGCCCTTGCAAAGTCCATTATTGGCAAAGACCAGGAAAAGATTTTACAAGTTTTTAAACAGTTTGCCAGTATGATCCTTTTAAACACCATTAGTCACAAAAAGATAAAAGAGCGAATGGCTACTCTTCAAAAAAATACGACTAGTGAGCTTAATATGCTCATAAAGCATTTAAGGCTAATGGTGGAAATACAAGGAGACTTTGAAGAGACTCAAAAGAAAATAAAGTTACTAGACGAAAAAATTCACGACACAAAAGAAGCCATTTCAAATCTCTCCTTAAATATTAAAGGAAAAATAACTGATGCCGGTCAAATAAGGATTCTTGTTAACGGACAAGAAAAAAAGATCACCACCAAAGACCTAAAATCATATAACTTTCACCTAAAAATGGTTTACAGCCTTGATACTGGCCCAAAATTTAAAATGGAATCTATTTAAAGAGCAATCCCTTTTTAACAGCATTATTTATTTCTCCAAGGGGATCAGGCCTTATAAGGCCTTTCTCCCCCAATCTTATTGCTTCAGTGGCCAGAGAATCTGCGATCTCATTTTCTTTATGACCCGAGTGCCCCCTTACCCACCGCCATGTAACTTTATGCCTTGAACAAAGCTCATCAAGCCTTTTCCAAAGGTCAACATTTTTGACCTGCCTATTTTTCCCGAGCATCCAGCCTTTTAACTTCCAATTTTCTATCCATTTAGTAATTCCATTTTTAAGATATTGAGAATCTGTAGTAATCACAACATCACATGGCCTTTTTAGGGCTTCAAGGGCCCTTATGGCCGCCAGAAGCTCCATCCTGTTGTTGGTGGTGTAAGGATAGTAGCCTGATAATCTTTTTTCATGGGCGCCATACCTTAAAAGAGCACCCCAGCCTCCGGGGCCAGGATTTCCAGAACAGGCCCCGTCTGTAAAAATCCTTACAGGCTCTTTGTTTTTTAAAGCGGCTTTTGACATTGATAAAGGGTTACGATACCAAGGGTCATGGGTCTATAGGTGATATGAGTAAAACCGGAATCTTTTAACATCTGACAGACTTCTTTTGGGGAACAAAAACCCTTGATGGATTCTGCCAAATATCTGTAAGCCTCCTTGTCCCCTGATATAAGCCCGCCTATTTGGGGCAAAATCCTTTGTAAATAAAAAAAGTAAAGTATTTTAAAGGGGAAAAAGGTAGGCCTTGAAAATTCAAGGATTGCCCCCTTTCCTCCTGGTTTCAGTATCCTAAATACCTCTGAAAAACCCTTTGGAAGGTCGGAAAGATTTCTTATGCCAAATGCAACTGTAAAGCCAGAAAAGGAATTTTCTTTTAAGGGCAGATTTTCTCCATCTCCGCAAACAGCCCTGAGCGAGTTGATAAGCTCTTTATCTTTATTTTTTTCTACACCAAATTTTAACATATCAAAGCAAAAATCCAGGGCTACAATATCCCTGTGTCCCTGTCTGAAAAGCTCCTTAGTTAAAGGAAGCGTTCCGGCACAAAGATCCAGTACGGGGCCGGTTACACCTGAAAGAGTTTTAATGGTGGATCTTCGCCAGAGATGATCTATTCCAAAACTTAGAAGGGAATTTAAAAAATCATATTTTTCAGTAACTGACGCAAATTTTTCTTGTACGAAATCCTTCTTTTCTTCTTTTTGAGGAAGACTCATGTTTTTAATAATTCCCAATTTTTTAAAATTGTTTAGGATATCAAATGTATTTCAGGCATCTCACTCAGCCTTCACATTTGAAAAAGAAGCCTAAAAAAATGCCTCAATCCCTTGAGCTTTAATGGTGAAAGATCAAATTCTATTCCCTTTAGATAAGCAAGGCAATCTACCTTTGACATTGGGATTCTGACAGAAACCCTACTGCTTATCTCTTCAATTTGTGAAGAGCCCTTTTTATAGGCCATTTCAAGTCTTTTTTTAAATTGTGATAGAACTGGACTTTTCAACAGGAGGGAAGATCTTCTTATAGCCCATAGGGCAAAAACAAAGGGAAGACCGGTAGTTTCATACCATATTGATGCCAGATCATAAGAGTAAAAGCCTTTTTCAAGATTTTTAATCTTTAATGCCTCATCTCCTATGGCCAGATAGGCAGAAAGGTCCTTTTCCTCAAGAAAATCAGAAAGACCTCCAGTAATATAACCTGGCTTTAGCCCGTTAAAATGTTCAAGAATAATGTATAAAAGATTTATGGATGTGGCTGACTGGCTGGTAAGACATATGGTCTTTTCTGAAAGCTCGTAGATTGGCATTCTGCTAAAAAGAATGACACTTCCCACTGTACCAGTTGCACTAATGCAAAAATCTTTTAGGACGAAATAATCTTTAAAGTGCTGTCCATAGGAAAAAGAAGAGATGAGACCCATATCTATCTTTCCATTTTCAAGTAACTTATTGAGCATTGAAGGATTGTCTTCCAAAAGCCTAATTCCATCAATGGGTCCATCTTCCTTTAATGGTATTAAAAGGGGTGCCGTATTTATAAAATTGACTACTCCTACCTTAAAAATGTTTTCTTGTTCTTTATTTTTCTTTTTATCTGACAAAGGCTTTTATCCTTTCTGGTTCCGTGTATGAACATATAAAATCAAAAAGCTCCTTTTCATCACCAATAAAAGGCCCAAGAACAAAAAAAGAGGCCCTTTTGCCAGGCTCTAAGGAGCCATATCTTTTTGAAATTCCAAGAGCTCTTGCACCATTAATAGTTGCGGCTGCAATAAGCCTCTTGGGATCGATATCAGAAAATCTATTATATAAAAAATTAATCTCAGCCAGTATAGATAAATCTGAATTGCTGGAAAGACTGTCTGTCCCGAGACAAACCCTTTCCAATTTCAAAAAAATGCGCTTTGCCCTTGGAAGTATGCCGGAAATATATTCATTGCTCCTGGGACAAAGGCAAAGGTTTGCCTCATTTTCCCTTAATATTTCAATATCCTTTTCATCCAAAAAAACCCCATGTACACAGATAGTTCCCTTATCCAATACACCAATTTTTTTTAAAAGCCTTACAGGGGTCTTTTCAGTTGAAAAAAAACCCCTGACATCCCTTCCCCTTTCTTTAAGAATTTCATAGATATGCCCCTTTCTTTCTTTTACAAATTCCATCTCTTCCATGGATTCTGATACGTGGATACTAAAGGGCAACCCTTTACTTTTACAGGTATTTTTTATCATCCTTATGGCATCTCTTGAGCAGGTATAAACAGAATGGGCTGAAAATGAAGCCATGAAAGGAGAAAGGGAAGAAAAAATAGTCTCATCAAGCTCTAAGGGTCCATTGTCTGGATGAATTATTTCAAGAAAGAAATGAAAAAAAGGGCCATCAGGTATCACTTTTGAAAAAGTTTTTTTAAAAGAAAAATCATTTCCAACATCTCCAAAGACACAGGTTCCCTCATCCTCTGCCCTTTTAATAGCACTTAAGGCGTCCTTTTCCCTTTTTAAGTTATCTGTTTCAGCTTTAAGCGACATGAGCCTTTTTAGCCACTTTGAAAAGCCAAGCCCTTTGGGGATTGCCCCTTTCAGCCATGATAACTCAATGTGGGTATGACAATTTATAAGGCCCGGAAGGATAACTGATTCTTTATGGTCAAATATCTTTATGTCTGTTCCTTTTAGGGAGGTTAAGACTTCTTTTCTTTTTCCTATGGCCTTTATAAAGCCTTTTTCAACCAATAGGGCACCATCGTGAACCGGAGGGGTTGATACGGGAACTATCCACCTTGAAAGGTGAAGGGTCTTTTCTGACACTTTTCACTCTACCAGGGTGTAATCCATGAGCCTTTGCCTTGGAGAAAAGCCTGCTTCACTGATATGCCTTCTGATATCTTCCTCTGAAAGCCTGTGGCTTACACCAGTTGCTGCAACAACATTTTCCTCTATCATGGTGGAGCCAAAGTCATTTGCCCCAAAAAAAAGTGCCATTTGAGCGACCTTATAGCCCTGGGTCACCCAGGAGGCCTGGAGATTTTTGAAATTATCAAGGACTATCCTTGATATGGCAAGGGTCCTAAGATATTCAAGGGCGGTTACAGGTTTGCAGTCTATGGCGGTATTTTTGGGCTGAAAAGGCCAGGGGATAAAGGCAGTAAAACCTCCAGTTCTGTCCTGAAGCTCCCTCAAATGTAATAGGTGTGTAATTCTATCTGAAACCGACTCAATGTGTCCAAACATCATGGTGGCAGTTGTCTTAAGGCCTAGGCTGTGGGCTGTTTCCATAACCTTAAGCCACTCCTTGGCAGTTGCCTTTTTAGGGGCAATACGCCTTCTTACATCATCCACAAGGATCTCTGCCCCGCCTCCAGGAATTGAATCAAGACCAGCATTAATAAGCCTTTTAAGGACATCTTCAATGCCTAGCCCTGATATCTTAGAAAAATGAATTATCTCAGGCGGTGAAAATCCATGACAGTGTATATCGAAACCCTTTATAAATCGAAGCATATCTTCGTAAAATTCAAGGGGCAAATCTGGATGCAGCCCTCCTTGAAGAAGGATCTGAGTACCTCCCAGGGCCTTTGTCTCTTCTATCTTTTTCCCTAGTTCATCAAAGGAAAGGACATAGCCCCCTGATTTTTCCGGAGCGCAATAATAGGCGCAAAATTTACACCCTGATATACAAATATTGGTGTAATTTATATTTCTGTCTATAACGTATGTGACAATTGGGTCTGGATTTTTACTGAATCTTACCTTATTGGCCAGGTGCCCTAAGGTGTGAATATCCAGTTCATAAAAAAGACAAAGGGCCTCATCTCCTGAAATTCTTTTCCCATCAAGGACCTTTCTAACACAATCTTTTAACATAATGAAATCTTGCCTAATCGATTACATTAATAACATTGTAAAGGGTGTCCCGTTCAACAGGAATTCTTCCAGCGCTTTTAATAAGGTATTCTATCTCTTTATTAGAAAGGGCCTGGGAGGTTTCGGCTCCTGCCATGTGGGTGATCTTTTCCTCAAGGACGGTTCCGTCCATATCATCTGCCCCAAAACTTAGGGCTATTTGGGCCATTTTTGGCCCTAGCATCACCCAGTAGGCCTTAATGTGGGGAAAATTGTCAAGCATGAGACGTGAAACAGCTATATTTTTAATATCATCAATGCCACTTGTAGGAGCAATCTCTTCAAGACCTGTATTTTTGGGATGAAAGGCCAGGGGGATAAAACACATAAAACCCCCGGTCTCATCCTGAGCTTGTCTTAGGGCAATAAGATGATCGACCCGCTCTTCAATGGTTTCAATATGGCCATAAAGCATGGTGGCATTTGATTTAAGGCCAAGCCTGTGGGCTATTTTGGCCACCTTAATCCATTCATCTCCTGGAAGCTTTTCAGGACAGAGCCTTTCCCTTATTCTTGGACTAAAAACCTCAGCACCACCACCTGGAATAGAACCTAGCCCTGCATCAACCAGATCCTCAAGGGTTTGCTCAATGGTTTTCCCACCAATTTTTGCAATATGGGCTATTTCCACACAGGTAAAGGCCTGGATGTGGATATCAGGTCTTACCTCCTTAATGGCCCGCAACATATCAATATAATAGGAATAGGGAAGTTCAGGGTGGCAACCGCCAACAATATGGACTTCCCTTATTGGTTCATCCATCCGTTCCTTTATCTTTTTTACAATCTCATCAATACCCATCTCGTAAGCCTGGGAATCACCCTCTTTTTTCCCAAAGGCGCAAAATTTACAAAGATTTGTGCATACATTAGAATAATTTATATGTTGATTATATATGTAATAGGCATAGTCCCCGTTTTTCTTCTCCCGAACCATATTTGCCAAAAACCCGAGGCCAAGGATATCATTCGTTTCGTAAAGCCTTATTCCGTCTTCCCTTGAAAGCCTAGTTCCTGAAACTACCTTATCAAGAATATCCGATAGATCAGAAATCCTAAGGGCCTCCTCCATAAATTCATTATCTATTAAACTGCTTTTTTTAAGCATCATATTTTTAATAATTCCTTTGCTTGATATAAAAAGGGTTAATTCCCTTTTCTTATTTCCCTAATTGTTACTTCAAACTTTAAAACCTGTCCTGCCAATGGATGATTAAAATCCACCATTATTGCACCAGGCCAGATATCCCTTACTACCGCAGGCCTCGTAATTCCAAGATGATCCGGAACCTTGATCACCTTACCGGGTTCAATGGCGCCTGTAATTCTCTCTGTGGCCACTAAAAGTAACTTTTTTGGGTCATAAAGGCCATATGCAAAAAAGGGATGGACTGTTATGGTCTTCGAATCCCCTGGTGAAAGCCCAATTATGCCTTCTTCAACAGGTTTTGGGAAATCTCCCTTTCCGCAGACAAAACTTGCTGGACCTCCGCTCTTTTCAGAAGAATCCACCACCTTCCCTGTTAGGAGTCTGACAACAAAATCCATGACAACCGTACAACCGTATTCAACTCGAATTACATTCCCGGAAATATCACTGGAAGGCCTTTCCTCAGGAACAAAACCTTCTATCTGATTCATGATGCTAGTTTTCCTTCTTGTCCTTTTTTTCCATGACAGGGACCTTAAAAAACTGAATACCCTCTTCCCTTAACATATCCTCTTCTTCCTTGGTGGCAACTCCTCTTATATTTCTTGGCTCAGTCACTCCATAGTGCATTTTTAAGGCCTCTGAAGCAAATTTATCTCCAACATCCTCTGTATTTTCTAATATCTTTGAATAGGCCCTTTTAAGTACCTTAAACATTACCTGCTGACTCGGTATCCCGTCAGAAACCTTTGAAGAGCCTGTTATCTTATTATATTTTATTGGAGAAAGGGCTTTATTTACTTTATTGCTCCCACAGATCGGACATTCTAAAAAACCATTTTCCTTTTGTTCCTGAAATGTCTTACTATCTTTAAACCAGGCCTCAAACTTATGGCCATTTTCACACACCAGATCAAAAACTATCATTACTTTTTCAATCAGACCTTCATAGAATTTACTTTTTCTTTTCACAACTTAAAAATTTTTCCCCCTAAAGTAAATCCCCCAAGCTAGTGATTCTTTTTTGTACTCAAAAAATGTATAAAAAACTCAATTGAAACTATCAAAACTATATGACATATTTCGCCAAATAATCCAATAAAGAGAGGATAAAAATGGCTTCAACTGGAAGAGATCAGTGGAATAGTCAGATAGGTTTTCTCCTTGCAGCAGTTGGTTCTGCAGTGGGCCTTGGAAACATATGGCGTTTTAGTTACATGGCCTATGAACATGGCGGTGGGGCCTTTTTAATTCCATATCTTGTTGCCCTAATAACCTGTGGAATACCACTTCTTGCGCTGGAATTTGCCCTTGGCCATGAAAGAACAGGTTCAGCACCCTTGGCATTTGCAAAGGTGCACAAAAAGGCCGAATTCTTTGGCTGGTGGCCTGTCACCTTTGTCATGTTTGGAATTGTTTTATATTATGCAGTAATAATCGCATGGTGCCTTAACTACTGCATATTTTCGGTCTCTCTTTCATGGGGGCAAGACCCAAATCACTTCTTCTTCAGCAATTTTCTTTCCATATCAAAATCTCCGTTGGCCTTTGGTAGCATAAGAACTCCTATCGTTATTTCTACAGCAGTCATCTGGTTTCTCAACTGGATTATTGTCTATAGAGGCATTGGACACGGAATAGAACTTGCGAACAAGATATTTATGCCACTTCTCTTTTTGTTGACCCTTTTTCTGGTCTTCTGGGCACTGACTCTTAAGGGTGCAACGGATGGAGTACTCGCATACCTTAAACCCGATTTTGAAAAGATTAAGGGCATAAATGTATGGATAGATGCATACAGTCAGATATTTTTCAGCCTCTCCCTTGGCTTTGGTATCATGATCGCCTATGCAAGCTATCTCCCTAAAAAGGCTGACATAGGAAAAAATGCCGTTTTGACATCCATAATGGACAGCATGTTCGCAATAGTTGCAGGTCTCGGGGTTTTTGCAGTCCTTGGATTCATGGCAAATGCAAAGGGACTTCCCATTTCAAAGATCGTTTCAGAAAGTATTGGCCTTGCCTTTGTGGTATATCCAAAGGCGTTGAGTATTATGCCAGGAGGAAAATTCTTTGGAGTAGTATTTTTCCTGAGTCTAGTGGTGGCAGGCATTTCATCTTCAATCTCCATTATTGAGGCATTTACCGCTGCACTGATAGATAAATTTAACTTAAACAGAAAATTCGTGGTAACTGCAGTTTGTATCTCCGGTTTTTTGGGCTCCATAATCTTTACCACAAATGCCGGGCTTTTGTGGCTTGATATAGTGGATCATTTCATAACCCACTACGGCCTTGTCACCATAGGGATTGTTGAATGCATCCTTGGTGCGTGGGTCTTTGACATTAAAAGGCTTAGGCACCATATTAACTCCATAAGCAGTATTAAAATGCCAAAGGCATGGGACAATCTTATAAAATTTTTTGTTCCTGGCATCTTGATAATAAATCTCATTGGGGATGTAATTGCTGAATTTCACGGCGCATATGGAGGCTATTCATGGTTTGCCCTTGCAATGATCGGGATGAACTGGATGATACTTACGGCCATTCTTGCAGGCATATTCACCAAACTTCCCTGGCATTACGAATATATGCTGGAGACTTCTGATGAAAAATAGAAAAAAATATGGCATAATTAATAATAATTAAAAATATTTCACCCAAATATCGATATCTTTGATTTTAAATGAAACATATCCCCCTTGCGGAACGGCTTAGACCAAGAACACTTGATGAATTTGTTGGACAGGATCATCTCCTTGGAAAGGATAAGATTCTAAACACCCTTTTGTCTCGAGGTACCCTCCCATCTTTAATCCTTTGGGGTCCACCAGGGTGCGGAAAAACCACCCTTGCAAGAATCCTTGCCAAAATGGTCGATGCAAATTTTGTTAGTTTTTCAGCAGTCCTTTCCGGAATACCAGAACTTAGAAACATCATTGAAGAGGCAAAGGAAAATAGAAAGCAAGGTGGGCCAAGGACCGTTCTTTTTGTAGATGAAATACACAGATTCAACAAGGCCCAGCAGGATGCATTTCTTCCCCACGTGGAATCTGGCCTGATTACGCTTATTGGGGCAACAACAGAAAACCCATCCTTTGAAATCATATCTCCACTCCTTTCAAGATGCCAGGTCTTAGTACTAAATAGGCTGGATAAAATGGCCCTTTCCACCCTAATAGATAGAGCACTTACTGATGAAAAAAGGGGGCTCGGAAGGCTTGATATAAAAATTGAAAAAGTGGCGAAAGACCTCCTTATTGAAAAGGCAGATGGTGATGGAAGGGCCCTTTTAAACTATCTTGAACTTTGTGCGGAACTCCTTGTTGCTAAGGTTCCTGATGGTGGCCAAAGGGAAATCACCTTGGAAATAGTTGAAGAGGCAATCCAGGAAAAGGCGCTGAAATATGACAAAAATGGAGATGAACATTTCAATATCATCTCAGCCTTTCATAAGTCTTTAAGAGGAAGTGACCCTGATGCAGCCCTTTACTGGCTTTCTAGAATGCTTATGTCAGGTGAAGACCCTCATTATGTGGCAAGGCGTATGGTTAGATTTGCAAGTGAAGATATTGGAAATGCCGACCCCCAGGCATTGAATGTGGCTTTAAGTGCCCTTTCGGCCTTTGACTTTCTTGGAAAGCCAGAAGGAGAACTTGCCCTTGCCCAGGCAGCCCTTTATCTTGCGACAGCACCCAAAAGTAACGCCGTCTATACGGCCTATGGAGAGGCTCTGCGGGATGTCAAAAAATATGGGGCTCTTCCTGTGCCTCTTCATATAAGAAATGCACCAACCAAGCTTATGAAGGACCTCGGCTATGGAAAGGGTTACAAATACGCCCATAATTATCAAGATGCCATTACAGATCAGGAACACATGCCTTCTGAATTAAAAAATAGAATATATTATAAACCGACTACTAGGGGCTATGAAAAGATAATTAAAGACCGGCTCGATAAATGGAGAAAGATACTTGCCAAGAGAAAGGCCATAAAAAAAGAGGGTTAAACATGGCAAAAAAGCTACAAAAGATTCTATTATTAGGGCTTTTTTTTATAATTTTTTCACAAAATGATGCCCTTGCAGTCCAAGTCCATGGTCCGCCAGAGGGCTTTTTGGTCCATATCATGGGGCATGTTTTTTTCACAGCTGCCCTGATATTCTTAATATATATTCTTCATAAATATCCAATAGATAATTTTAAGGCCTGGAAATATTTTAAGATATCAATATTTTTCTGGCTTATTTGGAACCTTGACACCTTTATGGTCCACATCCTTTCTGTAAGGCTTCCTCAAAAGGCCATTGTTAAAGGCCCACATCTTGTCTATTTGAAACTTGTTGGGCCATTTGATTTTGAAAGACTTCTCTATTACTTTGGAAAATTTGACCATTTCCTCTGTGTTCCTGCAATGGTTTGTCTTGCAATAAGCCTTAAGCATTTTTGCAAAAAGGTGGAAAAAGATATGGACTCAATAGGTTCTGACGTGGGTAGCTTCTAATGAATTATCTTCCTCTTTTTCCAGTCTATGTGGTGGATTTTATTGGCGCACTTTTAATGGTCATTTTTTCTTTGATCGCCTTTAAATACGCCAAAAGGCTCACAGAACTTCAACCCAAAAGTGTACTTTGGACCTACATGTTCTGGTTTTGTATGGCACTTGTTGCCCTTGCAGTTTCAAGGGGTGTTGGCCATAGTGTCCGTTTTGTCCTCCTCTATTTTGGTTATCCACATATATGGAAATCAATTGCACCTATTTCCGGTGGCCTTAACACCATTACATTTACATCAGTGGCTGTACTTACCTTTTATTATTCTAATGTCAGAGCAGTAATTGAAAGAGTTAGAAGTGACGCCGATGCCCTTTACCATGCCAACATCCAACTACAAAAGGCCCAGGAGGCATTAAAAAAACTTAACCAGAATCTGGAACAAATGGTTGAAGAAAGGACCAGGGAACTTAGAGAATCAGAAAAAAAATTCAGGGGACTTTTTGAGGGATCAAAAGACCTCATCTTCTTCTGCAATGGAGACCACATAATAGAAGATATAAATCCAAGTGGAGTTGAACTTCTGGGTTTTGAAAAAAAGGAAGATATTATTGGACGGCCTTTTAAAGACTTTTTTAAGGACGAAGAACACTGGAAAGACCTCAATGAAGAAGTAAACAAAAAGGGACATGCAACAGACTTTGAAACAAAACTTGTAAGGAAAGATGGCTCCATAATTTATGTAATTCTTACCATATCGGTTATGAGAGATGAATTTGGGCGCGTAAAGGGCTGTGAAGGCATTGGAAAAGATATTACCAAGATGAAACAGGTTACTGAAAGTCTGATCCAGTCAGAAAAGATGGCCTCAGTTGGTCAGCTTGCAGCAGGTGTTGCCCATGAAATAAATACACCCCTTGGAATAATATTGGGTTACGCACAGCTCTTGGAAGAGGACTTTGAAGACAACAAAGATGCCTATGAATCGCTAAAGATCATTGAAAAACAGGCAAACATTTGCAAACGCATCGTGGCTGATCTTTTGAAGTTTTCCCGTTCAAGTTCTGACGACATAACCACAGAACTTGATATTAACGAATGCATCAATGATGTCTTGGCCGTAACAGAACACTCCTTGAATATGGACAGGATATATGTGAACAAGAACCTTTCAAGGGACATTCCACATATAAAAGGAAGTAAGGAAAAACTAAGGCAGGTGATTATAAACATCCTTAACAATGCTCATCATGCCATTGGGAACGAAGGCATTATAGGAATATGGACAGAATATGACAAAGAAAAGGACGAAATAAAGGTAATTATTGGAGATACAGGAGAAGGTATCCCACCAGAAATTCAACATAAGATATTTGATCCGTTTTTTACCACAAAGAGTGTAGGGAAGGGGACAGGCCTCGGCCTTTCTGTATCTTTTGGAATTATTAAAGACCATGGCGGCTACATTGAAGCACAGTCTCCTCCAAAGGAAAAACGCTTTGTTGATGCGGGAATGGAAACAGTAATGATTATTCACCTTCCTGTTAACAGAGAAAATGATGAAAAAAGAAATGATTCTTAAGCCGAAAATTTTTAACAGGGAGCATCCCAAAAGGCGTTCAGGCTGGGGCAAAAAAACCAAATATGTATGTCATGCCTGCAAAAAAGAAGTGCCCTTTTGCTGGAACTGCCCATGCGGCTTTCAAATCTGTGACAGCTGTTTTAGGGAAAACATGTGGGGGCTAAGTAATGGTGCCACCTGGGTGTGTCCTGATTGCGGGAGGGTTAGAAGCTTTTGACACAAAAAAACGATGAAAAGATACTCATCCTTGGTGGTGCAAGAAGTGGAAAAAGCAGCTATGCCCTGACTCTAGCCAAAGATATAATAAAGCCCCACAAAAACCCTTCAAAAAAGGTCCTTTTTCTCGCAACTGCCTCTCCGAAGGACAACGAAATGCAAAAAAGGATTGAGACCCATAAAAGGGAACGAGGCAAGCTTTTTCACACAATAGAAGAAGAGTTTTATCTTGCAAATTGTTTAAGGGATAGGGCAGATAGCTTTGATGTCATTGTTATTGATTGTATCACCATGTGGATAACAAATCTTTTTCTCAATAAGGAAAAGGAGCTTGAAAATGAAATAAAGGACTTAGAAAAGCTCCTTAATGAGCTAACTACTCCAACAATCATGATTTCTAATGAAATAGGACTTGGAATAGTGCCAGAAAATAAATTGGCAAGAAAATTTAGAGACATATTGGGAAAAGTTAATCAGAGGCTTGCAAGGCTTTCAACTTCTGTAATATTTATGGCCGCCGGGATCCCGCTAAAGATTAAGTGATAAAAAGAGGTACATTTTCACCATGGACAGACTAAAGGAGATAATAAACAACATACAGCCTACTCAAAAAAAACTAGAGCCAGTAATTAAGGCGCATTTAAATAACCTTACAAAACCAAAGGGAAGCCTGGGAAGGCTGGAAGAATTTGCCCTAAAATATCTTATTATGACCAATAAAATCATGCCTGAACCTCTAAAAAAGTTCGTCCTTGTCTTTGCAGGGGATCATGGAATTACAGAAGAAGGAGTAAGTGCTTTTCCAAAGGATGTTACCTTTCAAATGGTAAAGAACTTTCTTGATGGTGGAGCGGGGATAAATGTTCTGGCAAGGCATGTGGGAGCACAAGTAAAGGTAATTGATATTGGGGTTGACTACGATTTTAAAAACATGAAAGGCCTTATTCACAAAAAGGTTTTAAGGGGCACCAAAAACATGGTCAAGGGACCGGCCATGTCAAGGGATGAGGCAATTTGTGCAATTCTTAATGGTGCTGAAGTTGCAGAAGAAATTATAAAAGAGGGGGCCACAATTCTTGCAACGGGAGAGATGGGGATAGGAAATACTACCCCTTCCAGTGCCATTACAGCAGCAATTTGTAAAAAATCACCCCAGGAAGTAACAGGAAAAGGGACAGGCATTGATGAAGATGCCTACCAGAAAAAGATCAATCTTATAGAAAAGGCCCTAGAGGTCAATAGACCAGATCCGGATGATCCTATTGATTGTCTTTCAAAGGTTGGTGGGTTTGAAATTGCCGGAATATGCGGAATGATCCTAAAAGCAAGTGAATTTAGAGTGCCAGTTGTGGTTGATGGATTTATTTCAGGTGCTGGCGCAGTTTTAGCAAAGGCCCTTTGCCAGCATGTGACAGATTATATGTTTGCAGGTCATCAATCTGTTGAAATGGGACACAGGGTTCAAATGGAGTATCTGGGGTTAAAACCGATTTTAGATCTTGATATGCGACTTGGTGAGGGAACAGGTGCAGTCCTTGCCATGAATCTAATTGAGGCCGGATTAAAGATATATTCAGAAATGGCTACCTTTGACGGCGCAAAAGTAAGCCCAGGAAATGAATCAGATATTTAGCCTTAAAGGGCCACATGAAGCCCCATCTGATAGTATATCTCTTTACGGATCTCTTGTAGTTCACCTTTTGTGAGATCTCTTGGATGTGGAAAATTAAGGACAATGTCCCTTTTAATCTTTGAAGGTCTATCACTAAGGACGATTATCTGGTCTCCAAGCTGGAGGGCTTCATCAATGTCATGAGTAATAAAAAGGATAGTCATGTCAAACATGGCATGAACATTTACCATCTCTTCTCTCATCTGAAGCCTTGTTACAAAATCGAGGGCGCCAAAGGGCTCATCCATAAAAAGGATATCAGGGTTTGAAATCAGGGCCCTGGCAACCTCTGCCCTTCTTCTCATTCCGCCTGATAGCTCATGTGGATAATGATTTTCAAAGCCCGTAAGCCCCACAAGCTCAAGATATTCATCTACCTCACTATCCCATTCCTCTTTTGATTTACTTCTTTCCTTAAGGCCTATCGCAACATTTTGCCTGGCTGTAAGCCAGGGGAAAAGTCCGTCTTCCTGAAAGACAAATACATGCCTTTTACTTGGCCCTTTCACCCTTTTACCATCTATCACTATTTCACCACTTGACGGCCGGTCAAATCCCGCAATTATCCTTAAAAGTGTTGATTTTCCACAGCCTGATGGGCCTATAAAGCAGGTAAAACTTCCGTTTTTTACACGAAAATTCAAATCATTAAGGACAAGACACTCTTCCTTGTAGTGACATTGACTTAAAAAACGCCTTTTGGCCCTTCTTTCCAAATAGATCTTTTTTAAGTCCTTTACCAGAATCTTATCTTCCACTTATCTCCTCATCTGGCTCCATTCAACACTTGGAAATCTCTCGATCTGCCTTATAAATATATCAAGGATAAGACCAACAATGCCTATTACAATCATCCCAGCAATTACCTTATCCATCCTGAGGGAATTTCTGGCATCTATTATAAGATATCCAAGCCCTGACTTTACCGCTATCATCTCTGCTGCAACTATTACAAGCCATGCAGTACCAAGAGTAATGCGTACCCCCACAAGGATTTCAGGAAGGGCAGCAGGCAGTATCACCTTTAGATATAATTCCCTGCCCTTTAGGCCAAAATTTTTGGCAACTCGAAAATAAATGGGCTTAATATTGGTAACTGCACTCATGGTAAAGACCAGCATGGGGAAAAATGATGCAAGAAAAATAAGAAAAATGGCAGGCTTGTCCCCTATTCCAAACCACATAAGAGCAATGGGAATCCAGGCAAGGGGTGAAATGGGTCTTAGAAAATTAATTATCGGAGTAAAGGCCTTCATCGCAAGTAGATTTCTTCCAAGGAAAAGGCCAATGGGAATAGCTGTAAAGACTGCCAGATAGAACCCCCAGGTGACACGAAAGAGGCTAGCAACAGTATTTTTTAAAAGCTCTCCTGAAACCAGCATAGACAAAAGTGCAGACAAAACCCTTTGAGGACTTGGAAGCATATATTCAGGTATTTTAAGACCAAGTTTTATTCCCTCCCATAACAAAATTAAAAACAAAAAGGCCCAGAGAGATGAAAATCTTCTCATTTC
The DNA here is from genome assembly GCA_026991135.1 of Deltaproteobacteria bacterium. Lineage (GTDB taxonomy): Bacteria > Desulfobacterota > Dissulfuribacteria > Dissulfuribacterales > QOAL01 > JAADCZ01. The sequence goes on from JALXCD010000007.1 coordinate 20,849, forward strand.
AACCACTCCAGGTAGAGTCTACAAGGAGGTACCTCTTTTATCAGTCCATACCTTTTCATCATCTTTCCAATTTGAATAAATTCGTCTTTTTGGGGTATTAAATCCCTGTAAAATACCTCCTTTTTTTCTAAAACTGCCCTTATGAGACCTTCTGGAAGGCCAAAGAAGTTAGCTGTAATGATGGCTGCACTGGTCCTATTTTTTTCTACCCACCGAGCCTGTAAATAAAGCCCTTTTATAAGGCTGTTTATAAGCTCTCTTTTTTTATTAATTGCATCATCCCTTACAACTAAAATACTGGATATAAAATTCGGCCAAAGATCTCTGCTTCGCAAAAAGATTCTTCCCTTTTTGGTAAATTCACCCTGGGTGGCGTAAGGTTCACCCACGATGTATGCATCTATGGAGCCAGAGGCCATAGCTGAGGGCATATCGGGTGGAGGAAGCTCAACTATGTTTAATGAATCTGGGCTGACACCATTTTCTTTGAGGTATTTCAAAAGAGTCAGGTTCTGGGTGCTAAACCTGATGGGTATGGCCACGGTCTTTCCAATAAAATCCCCTGCCCTTTTAATGTGGCTTTTTAAAGATACAACAAGGCCCGTCCCTTCCCTGTGGCCCAAAAGGGCAATCTTGACAGGAACACCCTCTTTCTGAAGCGAAAGAGCAATGGGTGCGAGAATAAGGGCAGCATCAAGTTCTCCACCCTTAAGGGATTCAATCATATCAGGCCAGGAGGAATATTTAATAGGGTCAATTCTGGTTTTTAAATAATTATCCCTTTTTAAAGTTACTGGCAAAAGAAGATGGCAGGTAATGGGAAGAAAGCCGATACGCAATAATTTCCTTTTGGGGGCACTTTCTGAATACGAAATATAAAAATGTAAAAGTGTAATGAAAATAAGCCAAAAAAGGGCCAAAAAAAGGGCTAGTATCTCTGACCTCGGCCTTTTAAAAAAATGAAAATGGCCCTTTGACTCCAAACCTATTTTTTTTGTCTCTAGCCTCCCCAAATTAGCTTTCCGTTTTCATCATACCAGTCGTTTCCATCCCCGCCGGCCTTGACCACATCGCTTTTGGCCAAAAGCTCTTTAAGACCATCTACCCTGTTATCAATCTCTCCAAAAACACCAATTGGTTCCATTAATCTTTTCAATTCATGAAGCCTTTGTCTCCACTGATCCTCGCCTAACCTTTTTTCAAAGGAAACAAGTTTTTTGAAAAATTTCCCAATTCCAACGGCCTTCACATGACTATTGCCTTTAAATACATCGACCTCTTCAATTTGACCGGTGTCTGGTGCCTTGATGACAACTGTTGTTTTGTCCAAAAGCTTTAGAGAAGTTAAAATGGTACTCTTTTTAAGATCACTGAATTCACCATTTAGGTTGCCTTCCTTATCAGAAAGGTTTACATGAGGATCTCCCCATATGGTGGTTGAAAGCTTCGTAAACTTGTCAAATATCTTGACAGATGAAGCACTTTCCATGGAAATAAGATAGCGTCCTGTATCAATATTTTTATCATCAAGTTTAATGAGACCCTGATCATCAAGGTCCTTTGAATAGGAAAACTGTACTGTTTCGGTCTGTTCTAAATGAAATTCGAGGTGAAAATCAGTTTGATAGATTGAGCCATTAAATTTTATAAGTCCCGAATAATCAAAGGAAAAATCGATCTTTTGACTGTTTATTCCAGAAAAATCAAAGGATTTTATGGAATCACTCCCGATATCATCAATACCCATCATCTTTTTTAGAATTAGGGATTTGAGCATGTCTTCAGGACTTAACTTGCTCGCATCTATGTCAAAGAGGTCCTTATATTTAGATAGCCCCTTTTCAACTTCTTTCATTATGTCTTTAAGCCCAGGCAGGGAAAGAACAATATCCTTAGAAGAACTCAAAGGCAGCCTTCCTCCCTTTATAATTCCAACCTTTGTGTATGTGGCAGAAAAAGAAAGAGATAGACTTGTGGTCTTTGAATAGGAAAGACTTAAGGTATCCCCATTATAAGAGGGCTTTTCTGGACTAGCTGTTGCTTCTTTTGTAGATGGAATAAAATTTTTTTGTAGTCCGTTACTACCTTGTCCTTTAAGATCAAAAGGCAATGGGAAAAAATCTTTACCTACTAAATTTAATAACCTCATTTCGCCCTCCTTGGCAAAAAGATTTTCTGTTTTTAGGTTTTAATTCCGTTTAAAACCCTTATATTATTATTCGGGAAAAATGGCCCTTAACTTCAAAAAGGTACTTAAGGAAAAAGAACAGGACAGATGTGCCAGATGCGGCGCATGTCTTTCCTTTTGCCCTGTCTATCAAGTAACTCTCAAGGAGAGATTTTCACCTAGGGGTAAAAATCTTATCTTAAGAAGGTTTAAGCCTTCTAGGAGAGAACGCCTCATAAAGGAAACCGTTTCAGCATGCCTTCAATGTGGGGCATGTAAGGTCTTATGCTCGGCAGGGGCGGATATTGCATCCCTTATCCGAAAAAAAAGAAAGGAAGTAAGCCATCTAAAAAGTGTACCTTCGTCTCTTTTTTCAATCTGGGAAAAATTTGGGGATGAAAATACAGGGCTTTTGTTTTCAAGGCTCTCTAAAATCTGGAATGACCACCTTTATTTACCTCAAGAATCAAAAGGCCTTAAGCCTTTTTTAAAAGATACAGAAGGATATGAGATAAAATATCCGCCATTAATTGAAACACAAAAAAGAGTCATCCTTTTCCTCGGATGTTTACAAAATTATCTCTTTAAAGGCCTTTCATTAAGGCTTTTAATGCTTTTCCCATCAAAAAATCTCATAATTCTTGAGAAACAAACTTGTTGTGGCCTTCCGGCATTCAGTCAAGGAGCCTTTAAAGAAGCAAAGGCCTTTGCCCAAAAAAACCTTTTGCTAGTAAAAGATATTAATTTTGATGTTCTTTTGACACCCTGTGCCTCCTGTGCCTCAATGATAAAAAAATGGCACCTGCTCTTTAAAGGTGACCAGGAATTCTTTAATCTTTCAAAAGAACTATCCAAAAAGACCTTTGAATTAAGCAGTTTTTTAATAGAAGAAAAAAACAATCTTATGGGTAGGATTGCAGATATTCAGGGAAAAATATTTTTTCAGTTACCCTGTCATCATAGATATGATCATGATAATAAAGATGGCATTTTGGATTTTCTTGATGCCTTTGGCTTTGGATTGAAAAAAGAGGACTTTCTTGACTGCTGCGGATTTGGAGGTATTTTTTCCTTTTCAAATCCTAGCCTATCAGAAAAGATCTTCAAAAAAAATATCCTCAAAAGGATAGAGAAGGAAAAAGGACAAAAGACATTAATTACCACCTGCTCTGGATGTCTTTATTGGCTTAAAAAGAAACTTTCCAATTTCCCAAATGTAAAGATAATTCACTTAATGGAACTATTCGAAAATGAAAGAGATTAAGGACTACTATTTTTTTAAGGCAAAAAAAGAGGGCTATCCAGCCCGATCCGTTTACAAGCTTATTGAGGCCCAGGAAAGATTCAGATTCCTTAAACGTGGACAAAAGATACTTGATTTAGGAGCCGCCCCAGGTTCATGGTCAAAATATTGTCTCAAGATAATAGGAAAAGAAGGAATGGTTCTTGCCATTGATATTCATAGGCTCAGGCTATCTTTTGAAAATCTTAAGTTTTTAAAGGCTGACATATTTGAAATAGACCTTGATGAAATTAAAAAGAAATGGGGTGAATTTGATGTTATCCTCAGTGATATGGCACCTAAAACATCTGGGAGAAAGGATGTTGATCATTATCGTTCCATTGAGCTTGCCCAAATGGCCCTGAACTTTTCAAAAGGTCTTTTAAAAAAAGAAGGGATTTTATATTGTAAGGCCTTTGACGGAGAGGACTTTCCAGCGCTTAAAAAAGAAATGCAGACCGTTTTTAAGAGTGTAAAGATATTTAAGCCAAAAAGCTCAAGGGTTGAAAGCGTTGAAAAATTTCTTTTTTGTAAAGGCCTTAAAAGGTAACCTTGCCTGGTATTTATATTCACATCCCCTTTTGTAAGAAAAAATGCCTCTATTGCAGTTTTGTTTCCTTTGAGGGGAAACTTGACCTAGAGGATAAATACTTTGCCGCCCTTTTAAAGGAAATAGATATTGCTTCAAATGATCAATACTTAAGAAATCTTACCTTTGATACAATTTACTTTGGCGGTGGCACCCCATCCCTTGTTAAGGCCAGAAATATTGCCCTTTGTCTTAAAAGGCTACGGGAAAAATTCACCATTAAAAAACAGCCTGAGATATCTATTGAACTTAATCCTGAATCTGTAAGGGAAAAGTTCCTTAAAAAATTAAAGAATGAGGGAATCAACAGGGTAAGCCTTGGTGCTCAGGATTTTACTGAAAGGGGCCTAAAGATCCTTGGAAGGGTACACTCTAAAGATGACATCCATGTTGCCGTAAAAAAAATAAAAAAGAGTGGGATAGAAAATCTTTCACTTGATTTGATCTTTGGAATCCCTGGGCAGAACAGAAAATGGCTTTTAAAAAGCCTTGATGAAGCAATAAGTCTTGGTCCAAAACATCTTTCATGCTATGAGCTTACCCTTGAGGAAGGGACAGGATTGCATAAATTAAAAAAGACAAAAAGCTTAAAAATTCCCGATGAAGAGACCCTCCTTGAGCTTACGGTCACCCTTGAGGAATATCTTGAGGAAAGGGGACTTTTTCAATACGAAATCTCAAATTTTTCAGTCCCGGGTTATGAATGCAAACACAACATAAACTATTGGCTTGTAAAGGAATACCTGGGCCTTGGTTGCGGAGCAGTATCTTATTTTAATGGAAAAAGACGCTTTAATGAAAAAAACCTTAAAAAATATCTCAATGCAATTGGAAAGGGGCAACTAGCATTAAAGAAGATCGAAATACTTGATAGAGAAAAGGCATTCAGGGAGGCCTTTGTTATAGGGCTAAGACTTATTAAAGGCATAGATACAATATCTTTTAAAAGGCGTTTTTCAATTGATCCTTTCCAATTTTATAAAAGTGAACTTTCCAATATGCTTAAAAAGGGGCTTTTAATGATAGACCAAGATGGAAAAAATATAAGGCTTACAAAAAGGGGCAGGTATATCTCAAATTATGTCCTCAGCCACTTTGTTTAAAAAAAGGGCAAGTCTTCTTCCTATATTCCTTTTGGCCACATTTCTCCTTTCGTGCTCGTTTCTCCCAAAAGAAGTTAAGGAGACGGTATGTAGTCTTGACATAAAGATATTGAGCTATCATGTGGCCAGACACTATGTATGCATAAAACAGCTGGTAAGGAGGCTTTATGCCAAAAACCCCAAATATATGCCAGATAAAAGGGTGCAAGAACGAAGAATAAAGGCCATCTTTGAAGACAACAAGTTTTCATATCCATATCCTGGACTCTATTACATGTTTTCTCATGAAATTTTGAAATCGGCCTTTAGTCGAAATCCCATAATAAAAGATAGAATCTTTTTGATAGGACTTGGGTTAAAAAAGGCCATTGATGAGGCCTATGACTCAGGTCCAGGGCCACTTATAACTGGCTGTCAGATAGATCCTAATAGACTTATAAGACTTTATAATAATATAAGTCAGGTAAACTGGCGTCTTAAAACCTATAAAGACAAAGATGGAAGGCTACTTTTTGTGACAAATGAAAGGGGAGGAAATGGTTATATTAACATGGGATTTGAGGTACTCTTCACTAAGATATTGACTAGAGTTCAAGATGATATTTATCTTAGGGGAGGGCTGGAAAAATATCTGACATTCAGACTGAGTTCCATGTTTCTATCAATTTTTTAAAGAATATTAGGAGAAAAATATGTCCCATGAACCTGAAGCCTACTTAGACGATTCTCAAATGCTTACCGATGAAAGCACCTTTTGTTTTTCATGCACCCCTGAAAAGAAGTGCTTTACAAGATGTTGCTATGACATAAATCTTGTGCTCATGCCCTATGACATACTGATGCTTAAAAATCACCTTGGAATGAATTCTGGAGAATTTTTAAAAAAATATACCTCTGTCCATGTTGGCTTTGGCTCTGGACTTCCAGTGGTTACACTAAAAATGGAAGGGCCTTATCTGAAATGCCCCTTTCTTGAAGAGGGTAAAGGGTGCACAGTCTATGACGCAAGGCCAGGGGCATGCAGAACCTATCCCCTTGCAAGAATGGCAAAAAGAAGCAAGGAAAAAGAAGGAGTGGAAGAATTTTATTACATAGTCAGAGAACCAGATTGCAAAGGTTTTAAGGACTGCAAGGAATGGACAGTTAAAGAGTGGAAAGAGAACGAAGGCATTGAACCCTACAATGAAATGAATGACATTTTTGGCGAGCTTCTTCAGGCTAAAACAGAATCAAATATTGAACACCTTACGGCAGATCAGATAGAGATATTTTACATGGGCTGCTACGATATCGATAGTTTTAGACAGAGTTTTCTTGAAGGCCCTACTCTAGAACGCTACATGGAAGACCCTGAAGTAATTGAGCGTATTTCAAAGGATGAAAAAGAGCTTTTAAAATATGGTATGAGATGGGTAAAAAAGAAGCTCTTTGAAGGAGGTTGTCTGGCCTGTGGCAGTGCATGCAGTACAAATGGATAAAAAAGCAATTAAAGAAAAGCTGTTTCATCCTGTTACTATATTCATGATGGGGCTTGGCGTTCGCTTTGCCATGGATCTTTTGGCAGAATATATTTTAGAACAAAAGAAAAGGAGGAAAAAATGTCATTAAAGGCCTATATCCTAATTAATACCCAGATTGGAAAGACAGCAGATGTCTTAAATACACTTAAAAAGATGCCTGAAATAAAACACTTGGACATAATCATGGGCCCCTATGATATTATTGCCCAAGTAGAGACTGGATCCCATGACGAGCTTTCACAAATTGTAATGAAAAAACTTCAAAATATTGATGCCATAAAACATACAATGACGTGCACTGTGGTATCAATGGAGGATATTAGTTAATTTCAATTTTATTTTTGGATGAATTGGAAATAGCCAGTAATAGCTCTATTTCGCCTTGAGATAGAGAGGTGACTGTGGCAATTTCAGAGATCTCGAGTCCCTTTTTATAAAGGTCAAGGACTTTATCCTTTATAGTGTCGGAATCTCTTCTTTCCTTTTCGGGCTCCTTTTCAGAAATACTTTTTGTGACTTCAACACGTTCTTTTAATATGTCTTCTAATTTTCCATAAAGACCTTTTATTTCGTTTAGCTCATTTATTAAAAAATCAACTTTTTTGGGAGTTAAGACCTGAATCTTTCTATATAGGGTGATTATAAGTATTAATAAAATGATATCTACAAGGATTGATATTACACCTAGAAAAAGTGAAATATTCACTTTTTAGACCCTGAGATCAATACGGATGTTTGTTGAAGGCGTGGATGCTTTTTTATCCTCTTTTTTCTTTTCTTTTGACTGACTTTCTGGTCCCTTCTTATCTTCTCCCAAACTAACCTTATCTTTCAAAGGTAACTGCCTTTTTTCTTTATATTTTTCTTTATTTTTATTTTGTTCTCGTTCCCTTCTACGACCTCTTCTTTCTCTCTTTATCCTTGAAGGATGAGGTCTTATTGGGACAATTTGTATCAGCGGATAAACTTCATTTACAAAATCATCAGCCATTTATCTTAAAAGATATCCCATTAGTCTTATATCACTTACCTTAATCGGAGAAAGCTCCTTATTTAATTTATTTAAAATGGGCATTCTAAATCTTTGAAGCACATCTCCCTTAATCCCTGAGGAGATATCTATTCCTTTTAGTTCTTGATAGATTATGTCCCGAACCCATGCCTGTCTCTTTAAAATTTCTTGTTTTGTTCTAGCATTGGGGACAAGAAGCTCTACGCGAAGTTTAAAAAAGACTAGTTCACCACCACTTTTCCCTGGAATAATAAATGGAGCAAGATCGATTGCCTGTAAATCTGAAACCACTTTGGGAACACCGGACCCATTTTTTGAAGATGTCTTTAAAGGAACTGCTTTATTTTGTTGAGCTGCCCCGCTAGTAGCGGATTTAGCATTTGGCACAGGAGTTTGTAATAATGTCCAAAGAGTAAATATGGCAAGGATTGACAAAACTGTTGAAATGCCTGTTACTACCCAAGGTAAAAATACAAAAAATCCTTTTTTTTCTATAGGTTCTTCTATCGTTTCTTTTGTATTTTCTTCTACATCTTCCTGTTTGTTATCACTATCCTTTTTCCCCTCTTCGTCTAAAAGAGAAATCTTTTCAGCTTCGGATTTCTTTTCTTGTTTTTTCTCTTCTTCAGCACTGAGTTCATTTAAAACATCTTCTTCAAAAAGAGAAACCTCTTCAGCATCATCTTCCCAAAGCTCATCATCACTAACATCTATTCCAACTTCATCTTCGCTAATTTTTTCTTCCTGTTTTTCTAATAAAGGGGCATCTTCTTTAACAGTAGCAACATTAGCGTCTGTCGTTTCCCTATTTTCTTCTAATGTTTCTTCCTGATCTTCTTTTTCTATTGAAGAGGTTGACTCTTCTTTCTCCAAAAAGATGTCATCATCATCATCAAAAAGCTCATCTTCATCTAGAGAATCCACATCTAGTGGTATCTCTTCTTCCTTAGTCTCTTTTTTATCAACCTCTTTATCTTGTGAAAGGGTCACATCATCTTGACCCTTTTCTTTCAATACTTCTCCTTCCTCTTCCTGATCTTTAGCAGTGTCTTTTTCATTTTCATCATTATTAAGATTAATTTCTCCCTCTTCTATTTTTTCTTCATTCGATTCTTTCACATCAGCAGTAATTTCTTCTTCCACATTTAATGGCACTTCTTCATTTAAAGAAGTCTCGTCAGATTGGACCCCTTTTTCTTCTTCAGAAGGCTCTTTTAGGTCCTCTATCTGACGACTTACCTCTTCCATTGCCTCTTTTAAACCGTCTTTGATATCAACTGCTGGCTCACCCATGACAAAAATTTATTCATTACATTATGCAAATATCTTCTCAATCTTCTCACTCAATGTCTCAGGAGTGAAAGGTTTTACTATGTAATTACTTACTTTTGCCTTCACTGCCTCAATAATGTTTTCCTTCTGGGCTTCTGCTGTAACCATTAGGAAGGGAATATCCTTCAGTTTTTCGTCTGCCCTTACCTTTTTCAAAAGCTCTATTCCTGGCATCTTTGGCATATTCCAATCAGATACTATAAAGTCTACTGGCTCTTTCTGGAGGATTTCCCAGGCCACTGAGCCATCATCTGCTTCAATAAAATTCTTAAAACCGAGCTGTGTCAAAATATTCTTTATGATTCTTCGCATGGTGGCAAAGTCATCTACAATAAGAATTTTCATATCATGATTTATGGCCATCTAGCATTTTCCTCCTGATTTCCTGCTTTAAGTAACTAATCGAATCTTTTCTCAAATTCCATTAACACTATTTTCCTAAAAAATCTCTTTTATGTTCTGAAGCTCTTCTCCACTCAAAATTTCAGACAACTTCGCCCTGATACTCATTACGGCCTTTGTATGCATTTGGGAAATTCTACTTTCTGTATAACCCATTATCTCTCCTATTTCCTTCATGGTTAAATCCTCAAAGTAATAGAGAGAGACTACCAATTTTTCTTTTTCGGGTAAGTTTTTTATACAATTAACTACAATTTCCTTTACCTCTAATAGATTAAGTTTTTCAAAGGGGTCACTTTCTCCGTCATCGGCGATTAGATCAAAGAGATCTTCATCGGTCGCATCTGGCATCCTGCGCCTTATTGCGTCTATATCAAGAAAAGTTACTCCCCTGGTCTTATCCAAAAGCCTATAATATTCTGCCATAGATAGACCCATTTCCTCAGCTACCTCCTCATCTTCTGGCATCCTGCCAAGGCGCCTTTCCAACCTATCAATGGTGTTTTCAAGCTCAGTTGCCTTTTTACGTATAGATCTCGGGACCCAGTCAAGGTTTCTAAGTTCATCTAGCATGGCCCCTCTGATCCTAAATTCTGCATATGTCTTGAATTTTATTTTCTTGGAAGGGTCAAATTTTTCAATTGCATCAATCAGTCCAATAATTCCTGGCCCTATAAGGTCTTCAGGAAGGATATGGGGAGGTAGCCTTCCAGCAAGTTTGTTGGCCACATAATTCACTAAGGGGGAATATTTGATGATTAACTGTTCCCTCTTTTCTGGAGTAAGGACCTTGCCATCTCCAAAAAATTCTTCTGTATAGTCTTTAAGTTTTAGGGCTGCGCTTGTCCTTGCCATGTTTATAGCCTCAAAAGATTTTTCCAGAAAAACTTTATATTTCCATCATTATTGTATGATTCTATCTCTAAAATCTTTTCTGCAAGTTGCCTTATTTCTTGACTTGCCCTGCTATTTGGATAAAGCTCCATAGCCGGCCTTTGCTGTCTAATAGATTTTGGAATAGACATGTCCTTCGGGATATACCCTAGAA
>JALXCD010000008.1 GCA_026991135.1 Deltaproteobacteria bacterium
CTCAACCACTATTTCTTTCTCAATTCCTTTTTCATGGCAATAGCAATGGACACCTGTAAACACAGTATGCCACCTTTTTGAAAGAAGATTTAACATAAAGAAGGCTTCCTTTTTATTCTTCGGCTTGCCTAGGATTTTACCATCTATATACACACAGGTATCTGCACCAATTATAAGACTAGACGGTCTATTTTTTGAAACGGCCCTTGCCTTTAGCTTGGCATTTTCAATAACCAAATCCCGTGGCAATAGGCCACTTTCTTCTCCCAACTCCTTTTCATCGGTAACAATGACTTCAAAATCTATCCCTAAACCTTTCAACAGCTCTCTTCTTCTAGGAGAGCCTGAGGCCAAAATTATCGGTATTAGAGCCTGAAAAGGGCCTTCGCATTTTCGCTCGTGCATCTTGATACCTCGTCAATAGTAACCGACTTAACCTTTGATATGGCCTCTGCCACATATGTTACCCTTGAAGGCTCATTTCTTTTCCCCCTAAAAGGAACTGGACTTAAAAAGGGGCAATCGGTCTCTAGAAGCATCCTGTCCAATGGAACATAACTTGCTGTTAGCCTTACACCATCTGCCTTTGGGAAAGTGACAACCCCTGTAAAGGAAATATAAAAACCCAAGTCCAGAACCTTTTTTGCATGGGACTTATCGCCAGAAAAACAATGAAACACACCCCTTAATGGTTCTTTGTTTACAAAATTAGAAATAATTGAAATACAGTCATCCAGGGCTTCCCTAGCATGAATTATTACTGGAAGCCCTGACATTAAAGCCCCGTCTAACTGAGACTCAAAGGCCTCAATTTGTATCTTTTTGGGGGTCTTATCCCTGTAATAATCCAGGCCAATCTCACCCCATGCACATACTTTTTCATCCTTTGAAAGCTCAAAGAGTGTCTCGAGGGCACTTTTGGAAAAATCCTTTGCATCATTTGGATGGATGCCAACTGCTGCATAAACAGCATCAAAGGTCTTGGATATTTCCAAAGCCCTTTTTGAGGTATCGATATCAATACCAACAGTAATTATCTTTATTACACCTTCTTTTTTTGCCCGTTCTACTATTTGGGAAAGCTCCCCTTGTTCCTTGGCAACCATATCAAGATGGGCATGTGTGTCTATAAGATATGGACTTTCCATTTTTACCCGCAATTACCTAAAACTTTTAATGACTTGTTAATGATTGTGGCTAGTTTTGATAATTCGAGGAAGTGTCAAAATACAAGTAGTTCCACCAATCCTGTTAGAGGTTAGACAAAGGCTTCCTTTATGAAGCTCAAAAATCCTCTTGGCCTTAGAAAGGCCAAGGCCCAAGGCACTATGTTTTGTAGTAAAAAATGGGTTTTCCACCTTTTTAAAATGCCCTCTCGCAATCCCAAGACCGCTATCTGACACCCTTAACTCGAGGTCCTTTCCCTTTTTCACAAGCGCAATGACCATAATTCCACCATCTGGCATGGCCTCAATTGCATTTTTTAAGATACAAAGGATTGCCTCTTGAAGTTTTTGACGATCTCCATCCACATAGATTGGCGCCCTGGGATAATTTTTGTGCAGTACAATTCCAATTTCACTAAGCTCTGTCTGAATCAGAGCAATGGCCATATCAACGAGGCTGGTAAAATTAAAGACCTCTTTTTCTATAGGACCAATGTTATGAAGTTCAGCAAGACTATTTAAGGTCCTTTCTATCTTTGCAACCTCTTTTACGACCGCATCGATATAAACCTTCTTTTTGGGGTCATCTTCACGTTTTTCAATAAGTTTTACCAGGCCCCCAATTGATGTAATTGGATTTCTTATTTCATGTAAAATGCCTTCTAACATCCTGCCTATTGCAGAATATTTTTCAGTCTCCACCAAAATGTGTTTTTGATCTTCTATAGCCTTATTTACCTCTTTTAACCGTTCTATTTTATCTTCCAAGGTCTTAAAAATATTGCTTTGACAAACAGCAAGAGACGCAAGACCGGCAAAAAGATGCAATGAATACAAAAGTTCCTGGGTAATTGGAGTACTTGTAAAGCGATTATCAGCTACTATTACCCCATATTTTTCTCCATGGGTATAAAGGGGCGCTATAGCCAGCTCCCCAGCCCCAAAAAGCCTACAAAGTTCTTTTGATTCAATACTCCCTACCCTTCTTGGAGACTCTGTGACAAGAAGTGCCTGATTTGTATTAAGAGCTACAATTAAACTATTTTTAAGGTCTGTCAAAGGGATCCTGATGTTCCTAACAAAGCAATTTAAGGGATGATTCTCATCCTTTATTTGTTCCCTTACGCCCTTTAAAATATCAAAAAGGGTTAGATTCTCTTCGTTTATCTTTGTCCAGATTAGGGCGGCTTCGGATTCGTCCTGGGGACCAAGGGCGCAGTGTCCTTCCAAATAGCCCGAATTTTTATTGACCAAAAATAGGAATGCCCTGTTAAAACCCAGGCCCTCTCCCGAGGTTATTCCAGCTAGAACTGCATTTAAAACCTCGCTTAACTCTCCTGCACTTACAAAGGCGCTATTAAGTTTTATGACAAAATCAAGCAGTAGCTTTATTGGCTTAAATGACTGTTCACCAGAAATATCTTCCTTATCCAAGTGCTCTATTCCTAAATCTAATTTCAATTTATTTTGCATGGTCTAAGTTTGAGGTCTTTATCACTAAGCCTCTTGACACACATTCAGACTTCGTATAGTAAAACAATATTGTAGTAATGTCACCATCCTTTAAAAAAAGAATAAGGAGGAAGTTATGCGCAAGAAATTAACATCATTGGTTTTGGCCCTTGTATTTGCAATGGGAACTGCGGGAGTAAGCCTTGCTGCCAAATGCAAAGGAACAGTTGAGAAAAATGAAGGCGGTCAGCTTGTTATCAAGCTAAAGGGTGAGTGTAAAGCAAAGTCTGGAGACAGCGTAAAGATCAAGGTAAAAAGCGCTGCTAAGGTTGAAGGCTGCTAATTAAATATTTTCTCATTAAATGTGAAAGGGGGCATAAGCCCCCCTTTTTAACTTATTAAATCGAGATTTCCTTTAAATAAGAATCTCTAAGTTTTAATATAGCTTTTTTATAGTCCTTTTTCCCAAAAACCGCAGAACCTGCCACCAGAATATCGGCTCCAGCCTTAACCACGTCAGAAATTGTTTCTGAATTAACTCCTCCATCCACCTCTATTTCCACATTAAGCTCTCTGTCATCAATAATCTGCCTAAGCTCCTCTATTTTTCGAAGACACGAAGGTATAAACTTTTGACCGCCAAAACCTGGATTAACACTCATTAAAAGGACCATGTCTAGATCTTCGAGAATATAATCAAGGGTTGATAAAGGTGTTGACGGGTTTAAGACGGCCCCTGCCTTACAACCAAGGGATTTTATTTGCTGTATGGTCCTATGAAGATGAATTGATGCCTCTACATGGACTGTGATGTAATCCGCACCTGCTCTGGCAAAGGCCTCCACATATCTTTCTGGTTCTTTTATCATCAGGTGACAATCAAAGGGCAAATCGGTGAAAGACCTTATGGCAGAAACTACCAATGGACCTATAGTAATATTTGGGACAAATCTGCCATCCATCACATCAATATGAATTATGTCAGCCCCTGCCTCTTGAACAGCCTTTATTTCTTCACCAAGCCTTGAAAAATCTGCAGAAAGGATAGATGGAGCAATCTTTACCTTCATTATTTTTACTGTCTCCTTAATAAAAGATTGCCCCCATATACCCCTACTTAATTTTAAAAATCAAGACCCTATCGACTTCTTTTAAAAACTAAAAAATCATTATTGCATTAGACCTCTTTTGGTTTTAGATAGCTATTATCCTAAAAACTATTTAACAATTAAGGAGATTGCCAATGGAAAATAATGCCATTTCCCAAAAGATGTTAACCTTTATGGAGCGCGCCTCCTGGATTCGAAAGATGTTTGAAGAAGGAGCCCGGCTTAAAAAGGAGTATGGTGCTGACAAGGTTTGTGATTTTAGTCTTGGAAATCCTGATCTCTTGCCTCCTGAAACCTTTAAAAAGGCCCTTATTGAAGTGGCCCAAATGGATGAGCCGGGACTTCACTCATATATGCCAAATGCAGGCATACCTTGGGTTCGGGATGAGATTGCAAAGGTAGTAGAAAGGGAACATGATGTTAAGCTCACACAAAATGAGATACTAATGACATGTGGTGCTGCTGGTGGACTAAATATCATATTTAAGGCCATTTTAAACCCTGATGACGAGGTAATCGTCCCAAGGCCCTTTTTCGTGGAATACAATTTTTATGTAGACAATCATGGGGGAAAACTTATTCCCGTAAGCTCGAGACCTGACTTTGGCCTTGATCTGGATTCAATAAAAAATGCCATTACCCCCAGGACAAAAGCCGTCCTTATAAATTCTCCCAATAACCCTTCAGGAATAATTTATGATGAAGAATCCATAAAGGGGCTTTGCTCGCTCCTTATGGAAATTGAGAAAAAGGGACAGATAATCTTTCTTCTCTCTGATGAGCCCTACCGAAAACTTGTCTTTTCAGGTAATACCGTTCCCCCACTTTTAAAGCATTACAAAAATACCATTGTTACCACCTCCTTTTCAAAGGACCTTTCCATACCAGGGGAACGAATAGGTTATGTAGCCGTACATCCGGAAATTTATCAAAAAGAGGCTCTGATCGGTGCCCTTACCCTTGCAAACAGAATCCTTGGCTATGTAAATGCACCAGCCCTTATGCAAAGGGTGGTGGCTAAGGTGGCCTCAGAAAGTGTTGATGTGTCCATTTATGAAAAGAGGAGGGACCTATTTGCTGAAATTCTGGAAAAGGCCGGCCTTGAATTCGCCATGCCCCAAGGTGCCTTTTACTTTTTCCCTAAAAGCCCCATAGAAGATGAAACGGAATTTGTAAGGATACTTCAAAAGGAGCTTATCCTTACAGTCCCTGGAAGTGGATTCGGACAGCCTGGCTATATCAGGATTGCCTTTTGCGTTGATGAAGACACGATAAAGCGATCTGAAGATGGCTTTAAAAGGGCTGTAGATTCCTTGAAGTAGCCTTGGAAATAACCTTTATCATGGTTTCTTCAATCGCCTTTTTTGCAGGGCTCATACAGGGGCTTTGCGGATTTGGATCTGCCCTTTTTGCAATGCCCCTTCTCCTTCAGTTTCTTCCTGCAAGAATTGCCACGCCCTTTTGCATTTTAATGGGGCTTGTTATCACAAGTATCTTGAGCCTTGATCTTAAAAGACACCTTGACTGGGAAAAGATAGGTCCAATCTTTATTGGCTGTATTCCTGGGATTGCAGTTGGAACCTATTTTTTAAAAACCGTTGATAATGGAATAATAAAGCTCCTTTTGGGACTTATTCTTATATTCTACAGCCTTTTTAAGCTATTTATCTCAGTCAGGCAAAAAAGGCTCAATAGACTCTGGGGCATACTTGCAGGTTTTTTTACAGGTGCAATCGGAGCAGCCTTTAGTGCAGGAGGTCCTCCAACTATCATCTATACCAGTCTAAACGACTGGAAGAAAGACGAAATAAAGGCTACTCTTTCGGGCTTTTTCCTATTGACTGGGATATTGATAGCCATTGCCCACATTCTTTCTGGTATTACCACATGGACAGTAATAAGATTCTTCGTGATTTCGGCCATTCCTGTAACCTTTGGCACTATTTTAGGGACAAAACTGTATAATCGCCTCACCCACAAAGGCTATCTTAGACTGATTTATATAATTCTTCTCGTAATGGGAGTTCTTTTAATAATAAGATAATTTATTTTTGACCTTCTACCTTGTCCCTTGCCCATTTGAGGGCTCCAAGAACCCTTTCTGCTACCATCTTTTTTGCCTCATCAAAGGTTACCCATTTGTAGGAGTCATGTTCTGGCTTTCCGATTTCTGGATTTACAGGA
This sequence comes from Deltaproteobacteria bacterium, assembly GCA_026991135.1. Lineage (GTDB taxonomy): Bacteria > Desulfobacterota > Dissulfuribacteria > Dissulfuribacterales > QOAL01 > JAADCZ01. The sequence continues at coordinate 5,912 of JALXCD010000008.1, forward strand.
AGCTCTATGTCCTTTTTTTTGGTCTCTGCAATGTAATAACGGGCAATCTTTCTCCCTTGGTTGTAAGGCCCGGTCTCCCTAAAGTCATAACCCCATTTAAAATCAAGATCCTTTATTGTGGTCTCTTCTTCTGTTTCCCTTTTGGCAGCCTCTATCGGATCCTCTCCCTCTTCAACAAGGCCCTTGGGAAAATCCCAGTATCCATAGGCCCTTAAAAGGAGGTATTTCCACTTGCCATCGTCATCTCTTCTAACAACTATCACCCCTGAGGATAAGACAGGCTTTTTTTTATGGCCTTTCAAAGTACTAACCTCTTTTCATGGGTTATCCTGTAATCAAGATAGTATAGTATGGGGACAACCATCCTTGAAAAGATGGTTGCTGCAACCTCCCCTGCCATAAGGGAAATGGCAAGGCCCTGAAAGATGGGGTCAAAAAGTATAACAAAGGAGCCAACCACTACTGCAGAGGAAGTCAAGAGCATTGGCCTAAAGCGAATGGCACCTGCATCAATGACTGCCTCGTCAATAGCCATACCCTCCTTTAGACGAAGCTCAATAAAATCCACCAGAATGATTGAATTTCGGACAACAATACCTGCACCGGCAATAAAACCTATCATTGACGTGGCTGTAAAAAAGGCTCCCATCATGGCATGGGCTGGGATAATTCCAATAAGAGAGAGAGGAATTGGAGCAAGTATAACCAGCGGAACAGAATAAGACCTGAACCATCCAACGACAAGTACATAGATAAGAACTATCACAACTGCAAAGGCAGCGCCCATATCTCTAAAGACCTCATAGGTCACCTGCCATTCGCCATCCCATTTCATGGCCCATGTACTTGAATCAAAAGGCTGCTGGGTGTAATAGACCTCGATCCCAGTCTTTCCATCTGGAGTCTCTAATTTTTGAAGGGCTTTGTTGACCTTTAAAATAGCATATACTGGGCTTTCTTCTAATCCTGAAACATCTCCTGTGACATATACAACAGGCTTTAGGTTCTTATGGTAAATTGGATGGGGCTTTATGACATGCTTGATATGGGCAATTTCTGCGAGGGAAACCATCTTGCCAGACATAGACCTTACCTTCATTGATGCAAGGTCTAATTCCCCTGACCGCTCTGCTCTTGGAAGTCTCACAACAATCGGGACATCTTCAGGGGCATCTGGAACATGCAAAAGCCCCACTTTTGCTCCGGCAACATAGGCCTGAAGCACCTTAAGAACCCTTTCTGGAGGAACACCCAAAGCAGCAGCCTTATCCTTTTCCACAATCACCCTAAGTTCTGGCTGGGGATCTGTCATATACCAGTCAACATCCACCACACCCTCTGTATTTTCAAATATGGCCTTTATCTTCCTGGCTACATCAATCTGCTTTTCATAATCAGGGCCATAGACTTCGGCCACAAGGGTCTGAAGGACCGGAGGACCAGGAGGAATTTCAGTAACTTTAATCCTTGCTCCATATTTTTCTGCAACCCTTTGAAGCTTCGGCCTGATTCTTTTGGCAATGGGATGGCTCTGTTCATCTCTTTCATGCTTTGGAACAAGGTTTACCTGAATATCTGCCACATTTGGCCCCTGTCTTAGGTAATAATGCCTTACAAGACCATTAAAATTAAAGGGAGCAGCCGTACCTATATAAAGCTCATAATCTGTAACTACGTCCTCCTTTGAAAGAACTGCCCCAAGCTCCTCGGCCACCTTTGCAGTCTCTTCCAGGGCAGTGCCTTCTGGCATATCGATTATGACCTGAAACTCACTTTTATTGTCAAAGGGAAGCATCTTTACGTGGACCACCTTGAAATAGATAAGAGAACAGGAGACAAGGAATAAAATGGCCATAAACCCTAAAAAAAGCCATCTTTGGTGAGGCTTTTCAATTAGATGCCACATGGCCCAACGGTAAACCCTGTCCAGCCAGTTGTCTTTTTCAACCTTTTCCTGTTCCTTTCTTCCAAGAATGTGATAGGCAGTCCAAGGTGTAATTACAAAAGAGATGACCATGGAAAGGAACATGGCAACCGAGGCCCCAACTGGCATTGGGCGCATGTAAGGCCCCATCAACCCCCTTACAAAGGCAAGAGGAAGAATGGCCACTATAACCGTAAAGGTGGCAAGTATTAGAGGGCTTCCAACCTCTACAACAGCCTCAACAATAATGGATTTTAAGGGCCTTCCCTTATTAAAGGGAAGCCGTACATGTCTGACTATGTTTTCCACACCAACGATAGGATCATCAACAAGGATACCTATACAAAAGATAAGGGCAAAAAGGGTAACTCTGTTAAGGGTATAACCATGTATGTAATAAATGAATAGTGTAAGGGCCAGGGTGACAGGTATTGCCACTAGAACCACAAGGCTTGCCCTTAAGCCAAGGAGCAACGCCATCAAAATTGCCACAGATATAGTGGCAATGGCGAGGTGCTCTAAAAGCTCATTGGATTTATCCTTGGCAGTTTCTCCATAGTCCCTAGTGACAACGTAATGAATATCATTTGGTAAAATAAAGCCCTTTGTGGCCTTTACCTTTTCAAGAACCTTGTTGGCAAGGTAGGTGGCGTTCCAGCCTTTTCTCTTGGCAACTGCAATGGTGACTGCATTTTTAAGCCTTGAAGGGCCGAATTCTACTCCCTTTTTATGGCTATGACCCTTGCCAGCCCCTATTAACACATAGGATTCTGGCTCCTCTGGCCCATCAACAATATCTGCAATCTGGCCGAGACGGACGATCTTTCCATCAACAACCTTTACAACTGCCCTTTCGACCTCCTCGCGAGTGGAAAAAAAGTTGTTGAGCCTAAGGGAAAAGGCACTATTGTCCTTTGTAATATCTGCAATCCACGAGGCCTGATTCTGGGAAGAAAGGGCACCAATTATATCTGCGGGATCGAGATTTAAGGTAGCAAGGGCCTCTGGCCTTAACTTTACCCTCAACTCCCGTCTAAGCCCTCCCTTTATAAAAATCTCGCTTATACCAGGAATTTGTTTTATTTCTTCCCTAAGACGGGCTGCAACTGTACGAAGGCCCTGGGCATCGTGGTTATCTCCCCAAAGGGTAAGACATATTATGGGTACATCGTCAATGGAATGAAGCTTTAAAAGAGGCTTGCTGCATCCAGGAGGTATCCAGTCAAAATGAGAATATAGCTTATCATAGCTCTTAAGAAGGCTGTCTTCAGTATCCTCTCCCACATAGAACCTTACAACCGTTAAAGCCCTTCCATCCATTGCGGTTGAATAGACGTACTCAACACCTGGGATCTCCCAAAGGAGCCTTTCCATTGGCCCAATGACCCTTTTTTCTATCTCTGATGGAGATGCCCCTGGCATGTTTACCATTACATCTACCATTGGAACCACTATCTGAGGTTCCTCTTCGCTGGGGGTAAAATATATTGCAAAGGCCCCTAGCAAAATAGCAAATAGGACTATCAGCCCTGTAAGCTTTGAATCAACAAAGGTCCTGGTAACCCAAGTTAGAAAAGGTGCATTATGTGTGGCACTGGGCCTTTGGGAGCTATCCATGTTACTCAACCTTGTCTCCCTCTTTGACCTTTAATAAATTTGACGAGATTACCCTCTCTCCAGGCAATAGCCCGCTCAACACCTCAACAAAATGCCCTGAAACCCTTTGGTTCTCTTCCTCTATGCCCTCTGTATCTTTTAAAATTGGCAAAAAGCTGTCCTTTGCCTTAACCCACCTTTTTCCGGTCCTTATTATGCGCCAGTGAACAGTATTGGATGCATCTACAACATACACCCCGGTAATTCCACCCCTTTTAATGACAACATTTTCTGGAAGCAAAAGAGAATCATGAAAGCCGAGTTCTATATAAACCCTTCCAAAAAGACCGCTTTTAAGTTGAGACATTTTGTCGAAGTCAGCCAAAAGGGTGAAGGTATGGGTAGATGGGTCTGAGGACTCCTGTTTGTGCACCACTGTGGCGGAGGTACTTCCAATGGCTGGAATTACGATCCTTACCTTTTTACCTATCTTAACCTTTCCAAATAAACCGTCATCAATGGCGGCTTCAAACCAGAACCCTACATCTTTTCCATCAAAACGAATCAAAGGCATCCCTGGATTTACATAAGTCCCTGGGTCAACCTTTCTGTCGGCAACCCATCCATCAAATGGGGCAAGTATCTTTAAATAAGAAAGCTGATTTTTTGCTTCTCGTATTTGAGCAGAAATACTTTTAATCTTGGACCTAATTGCATCTGCCTGATTCTTCATGGCAAGAAACTCGGTTCTGGCCCTGTCAAGTTCGTCTTTGGTAGCAGACTCCTCTTTATAGAGCCTTTTAAATCTTTCATAGTTTATCTTTGAATATTCATATCGGGCCTCAATGGCATTCAACTGGGCCTTGGCCGCTCTTCTCATTTCATGAAGTGTCTTTATCCTTGCCTTTACATCTGTATCATCTACCAAGACCAGTAAGTCGCCCTTTTTCACTTCATCACCTATGTGGACAGGAACATCTTTAACATAACCTGGAAGTTTAGAGGCAAGCATTATCTGAACCTTGGACCTTACCCTTCCAGGGAAAATCCTCATTGCAGGGACTCTGGTCTTTTCAACCACAATGGTATCGGCCCGTACAGTATGTGAATTAGAAGGCCCTTTTTCATCCTCTTTCTTGCCACAACCGAAAAACAAAAAAACAACGCCCAAAAATATAAGGATGACAGGATTTGGCTTAAATTTCCCTTGCATATCCCCTCTCACTGGTGGTTATTTGAAAGTTCTTGTTCCAATACATCCTTGCCCAAAATACCCACCTTTCTCTTTAACTTTGACCATGACAGCCTTGCATCAAACCTTGCCTTGGCCTCTTCAAGCATAGTCATTTTTACATTTGTATCTGCGGCCAGAAGTTCAACCATGAGTGCAAGACCGTTTTGATATCTATTTTTAAGTATCTTTTGGCTTTCTCTAGCCTGACTAACTGACTCTCGGGCCACCTTAAGCTGTTTTTTGGCAGTCAAAAAGTCATAATAGGCCTTTCTTACTTCAAGCTCTATGCCCTGAAGCGCTTCCTTGAATTCGGCTTGGGCACGCCTTACTTCTGCAGATGCCTCATCTAGATTGGCCTTATCACCAAAGCCATTAAAAAGATTCATGGAAAGGGTAGCCATAAATGTCCAGGAATCACCTCCAAAATAGGCCAGATTCTCTCTATCTGTCTGATAGATCCCATGAAGATTGAACGAGGGCAAAAACTGAAATAGGGCCTGTTTGTGCATATAGGATGAAATTTCTTCCTTGTCTTTTACAAGAAGGAGCTCTGGCCTGAACCTTTTGGCCTTCTCAATTAACACACTAAGTGCATCAGGGTCCTTTTTTTCATTATCTAAGGGGCTAAGTTCCCACATCTTATCCTGCCCTAAGCCCATGGCCCTATTAAGGGCAGCCATGGCAATTTTATAATCAGATTTCGCCTTAAAAAGCTCCCTTTCAATGGTTGATTTTTGAACCCTTGCACTCAATACATCCGATTTTAAAACAAGACCCGCCTCGTATCTTTTACTGGCCAGCCTCTCATGAGAGAGGGCTGTTTTAAAGGCAGTTTCCAAAACATCCACCTTCTCCTTGGCCAAAAGGGCCTGACAATAGGCCTTTTCTACGTTAAAAAGAACATCCTGGCCTGCACCTTTTAGCCCCAGCCTTGACATTTCTTCCAAAAGCCTTGAGGTCTTATAGCCAATTATTTCTCGACCCTGGTTAAATACAGGCTGGGTCATTATAAATCTTACCTGCCAGGCACTTCTGTAATCTGGGTTGTTAAGGATATCCACGTCGAAGTCAGATGTCCTGAAATCTGCCTGGTTAAGCTTATCAGAGAAGACCTTTACTGGATTGTTTGACCTCGTATATCCAAGTTCAAAATTAACCTTTGGTAAAAAGGCGCTAATGGACTTAAAGACATGGGCATGTGCCTTTTCTTTTTGGGCAATAGCCTTGAGAATAATAGGATTATGATTAAGGGCATTTTGAAAGGCCTCCTTTAGAGAAAGTCTTTGGCCTTCCTCCTTGCAAAAACCTGGGCTGTAAAGAAATAGGAACCCCACAAAAAAAATGCAGCAAAAAATCCCTGCCTTTTTAAAATAAAATTTTCCCTGACTCATTCGTATTATTAACCAAATTATATGCTGCTAATTGTTCAGTATAGACTTATAGATTTCCCAAAAATTTAACGAAAAACGATAGTTAGCATTGAACTTGTGCCCATTTATATTATGTAATAGGTACTTTGACAAGAAGCTAAACGGCAAATTTTAAATTCTTTTTATGAACCTATTATGGATATTCAAAAGAGAATAAAAATGGCCCTAATCTGTCAACAGAGGGGAGACCTAGAAGGGGCTGAAAGGCATTTCAAGAAATGTCTTGAGCTTGATTCTGAAAATTTTCAGATACTGAATGCAATTTCTGCCATTTTGCTTCAGAGAAAAAACTTCCTTGAGGCAGAAAAATATCTTTCAAGGTGCTTAAAGATTCAAAAAGACTACCTTCCAGCCCTTTATAACCTGGCAATGGTTAAACAATCTTTAGGGGAGTTTAAGGCGGCGAAAAAAATCTATGAACGTATTCTAAAACTTGATGAAGGATTTGTTAATGCATGGAATAATCTGGGGCTTATTTATAAGGAAGAAGGTGATTATAAAAAGGCCCTTTCCTGTTTTAAAAGGGTTTGCGAGCTTTCGCCTAGCTATGCAAAGGCATTTAACAATCTTGCAGTGATTTATGAGGAGCTGGATGAGTTGCAAAGGGCAAAAAAGGCTCTTTTAAAGGCTATTGAGTTGGATAATGATTATTATTCTGCTCACTTCAATCTTGGAGTCCTTCTTTTTAGGTACGGGGATTTTAAAGGGGCGAAAAAGGAACTTAGTTGGGTCCTTAAAAGGGCTCCTCAGGAGCCCACGGCAAAATTCCTTTTAAATTGCATGGAACAAAATTTAACCGACAGGGCACCTAAGGAATATGTAAAAAAGACCTTTGATGACTGGGCACATGTCTTTGAAAAAAAACTTCTAAAGGATCTTGAATACAATACACCAAGGCACCTATTTGATGAATTAAAACCCTTTTTAAGAAAGGATATGGATATACTTGATCTTGGCTGTGGCACTGGCCTTGGAGCAGAGCTCTATCGGCCCTTTGCAATACATCTTGTTGGGATAGACTGTAGCCCCAAAATGCTTGGCATAGCAAAAGAAAAGGGGCTTTATGATAAGCTGATAGAGGCGGATATACTTGATGAATGGGAAAATGACCTTTCATTTGACCTCATCTATAGCTCTGACTGCCTTTGCTATTTTGGCGATCTATCTAGAGTCTTTGAAAAGGTTTACAAAATCCTTAAGCCTAATTCAATTTTTGGATTTTCTGTTGAAAAGTTATCTGACAATAGTGACTTTAGGCTTCAAAGAACTGGAAGATTCGCTCATAATAAGGACTATGTAAGAGAAAAACTTAAAGAAAAAGGGGGGTCTATCCTTTCAGAAAAAGACCTGGTTCTTAGAAAAGAGGCAGGAAATCCTGTTTTTGGAACCATATTTGTATCAAGAAAAATCAAAATCTAAATTGATTAATTTTTAAGAAACACCCTTCCAACCTTTCCAAAAGATGCGGCTTGATGCAAAAAGGGCAGCTCCAATTGCCACATAGACACTCCATACCAAGGAACGATTTAGGGGACTGTGTCTAAGGAGGATACCTAGCCCGATCATTGAACCAATAAGTATCCAGCTTTTTAAAGGCAAAAAACCAAAAAAATGTGAGGGGTCATCTCTTTTTAATATCCTTTCAATTATCCTTTTTGCCGTTTTTTCAAGTACAAACTTTGCCTTAAAAATCCCAAGGGCCAAAGCAATGGTCACCCAAAGGTATTTGTAGGGATCGTCTAGAAAGGAAATGTTTATAACCCCACGTAAAAAGAGAAAAATCCCAACTGCTGACCACATGATGGCTGCCGAGAGTAGTTGTTTTTTTATGGACACCAAAAGATAGGACATTTTTTGTAATCCTTTGGCCAACAAAATAAAAAATTTTAAAATTTCATCAAGGGAAAAGCCCTTGCCTGAAAAATAATGGCCGCCTGGATTTACCAGGCGGCCAGAGAGGAGGAAGGAAATAACAACAAGAAAGGAGGGGTCAGTTGGTCTATTCTACTGGAGGGCCTGATAGCACCTCAGACAACCACTTTTTTAACTCCTTTGTTGGGGCATACACTCCTACGCCAGCCTTTTTACCACCTTCTTCTATGGTCTTTATATAAAACTTTTTATCTATTGGAATCTTGGCAAGCTCTTCTACTTCTTTTGAATTTCTTCTTAATAGGGTGACTTGAGGAGGTGTCTCCCATTCATATAAAACAAAATAAATGGACTCATCGCCTTCACCTCTAACAAAATCATTACCCCTAGTCCATCCTGCACCCCACTCAAGATACATATCTACTGCCTTTTCTGGAGTCATATCCCAGTCAATTCTATTAACAATGTCTCTTCTCTGCCTTAATTTTTGAAGATCCAAAAACTGCATAAGGGCCTCCCATTTTCATAAAGCCCCTAGGGGACTTTTTTAGTTATTTAAATATTAGATCAATAGATTTTTATTGTCAAGATAATAACGATCTCTTTTATCTAAAAAATATAAAAACATTACACATTACTTATCTATATGGAAAAAGAATGACATTTCGATATAATATTAAGTGAAATTTTAAAGCCGGATAAAAAATGAAACGTAAGAGACTTTGGATACTTTTTGTCCTTTTAGCCCCTCTTTTTTACTTTAAACCCATAGCAGTTAAGGGAGAAACAGAGGATGCCTCTTATTATGCCACGGAAATATTAGGAAAAAACCTTATCACATCTAGAAGATGCTGGAACTTCTGGCTCCAGCCAGGCTCATTAGTCCATGGACGAAATAGCGTAAACATAATCGACGGTGAAGAGGGTAAGATAATTGAATTAAAACGCATACAAGGAGGAAATGACGGAGGTGCGGCAGGTATTGTATTTCCTTTAAACATTAAAGTCTCAAATTTAAGGCACCTTCATGTCAAAATTAGGGGAGAAATCCTCTATGAAAGGGGTGGAAATATTGCCAACTGGAACCCAAGATGGTTTCCAGAAGGAGCCTTACAAATTTCCATAACCTATCTTGATAAAAAAGGGAATAAACACAGATGGTATCATGGATTTTACAACAATTGTAAGGGGAATCCTGACAAAAAACATTTTAGCCAAAAACCCATCTCTGCTACTTTTACATGGCAATCCCCTGATCTTTTAAGATTAAAAATTGCTCCAAATATCATAAGAACTCTTAAGGTCTATGGATTTGGGTGGGAATTTAAAAGCCGTATATATTATGTTGGATTTATGGGAGAACAATATGATTCTGAAGAAGATGTACACAAAATCTGTCTTTTGATCCCCTTAAAGGAAACACCTGTCTTTTTCTATCCTTCATATACAAGTAAAAAATTTGGCACCTTAAATCCGGCTAAAAAGGTTGAAGTGCTTTCATTTTCAAAAAATGGAAGCTGGGTTGGCTTTGATCCAGGTGTTGCCCAGGCTTGTAATGTTGGACCGTTTAGGCTTCGCTGGACACCTTTAAATGGAACAGCTTTTCTTTCTGGTGATTGTAGAAACATTCAAGAAATTGAACCACCACAACCAAAGTTTTGTTTTATTGGCGGAATGAAAACTAAGGTCTTTAGAGGCCCTGGAGAAAAATATGGCCTGAAAGGTATTCTTAACCCTTATGAGTATGCTCAAGCCATTTTCAAAACGACTAATGGCTGGATATTCATTAACATGGATGTTGGGGAAAATGATCTCAGCGGCTATGGCTGGATCAAAGGCGCTGACACATGCTTTCAAGGTATTAGTCCATGTGACAGGTTACCAATAAAGGCATATCAAAATTTTTCTAATTAGTAATTTGACCGATAAGAATATAAAAAATCGCTGATATGATTCCTCCGCACCTTTTAAAAATCCTGGAAGGACAAATATCCTCTTTTTTTTCTAAGAGCTCAAAGAGTATCGAAGTAGCCTCAAAACGCACCTTTCTTTCAGACCTTAAGATCGGTGACGTAATTGAAGGGATACTGTTAAAAAATGAAGGCACTTTATCACAAATTGAAACCCCAACTGGTGAAATATTTACTGCAAAGGGTCAAATTAGGGCACAAGAAGGAGAACTGGTAAGGCTTAAGGTGATAGGCTCGGGCTCCCCTCTTGAAGTAAAAGTTGTTGAAAAGGATGAAACAACACCACTTTTAAAAGATTCATTGTCCCTTCTGGCTACCTCAAAGACAAATCTAATAAGGCTTAACAGCAACTTAAAGCTCGTAAGAGGTCTCCAAAAACACCTTAAAAAAGGTATTTATAAAGATGAAGTTCTTCCAAAAATTGCAATTTTAAAAGAAGTAATTGATACATTGGATATTGATGAAAATACCTCTTCAAAGGACCTTCAAGAAAAGGCACTTTTTTTTTCCAAACCCTTTTTCGAAAAACTAGACACCCTTTTAGAAAGATCAAAAGGTGAGAAAGAAAAGTTATTTGAAAAAGGGATATCTTCAAATGAAAAAGGACCAGCAACTAAAGAGGCCGATCCCAAAAATATTCTTCAAAAAAATGATTATAATCCCTCTCCTTCAAGGCCTGAGCCATCATCAAAAAGGGGCTTTTCCAAAGTTGAAGTATCAATAAGTGAAAATGCTATAAAGTCCAAAGAGATCCAAGTTTCTAAGATAACAGAAGAAAATTATATGGTTAATAAGGACATCACCACTAAAAACAAGGATATAGAAAATAACAATAGCACCATAACTTGGCTTAAGAAAGAAGACCTTACCGCCTTTAAAAAGGCCAAAAGGTCGCCAACCGATTCCACAATAAATAAACAAAATGAAAAAGACCTTTCTAAAGATGAAGGCGTGTCTCTTAGAAAGGTAATTAGGCAGAACTTAAAAGGATTTCAAGATAAAAACAGAATAGAAAAGCCTTTTATTCAAAGAGAAAACCTTCAAAATGGACATATAGAAAAAGAAAAAAATATCCCTGACGTATTAAAAAGTCCCTTGCGAAAGAACGACAACGATTCTTTTAATGAGCCTTTTTCTAATAGAAAAGGCCCTTTTGAAAGAGTCCTTATTGAAAAAGGGGTAAATCCCAATAAAAAAGTGCAGTTGGATCAAGAAATAGCCCCAAAAACCAGTGAGGATATACAATCTAAAGAAGTCATTAAAAGTACCAAAGAACCAAATTTAGAAGCCTTCCAAAAGACATCCCTAGAAGGAAGGCCGGTAGAGAGGGCCTCTAAGACTGAACAATTTCTTTTAAATAGATCGTCACAAAAGTCAGTTCAAGAAAGAGATATTTCAAAAGAAGGCTTAAATATACAACACCTTGAAAAGGACCCAGAGGAGATTGCAAAAAATATCTTTAAGGGCCTTATAAATCTAACAGAAACCAATGATCGGATTCATGCACATCTTTTAAAGCTGGGGCTAGAGGTATTTGCTTTTCCCATTTTATTTAAAGAAGGCCTTGGTATTGGACAGTGGATGTATTGGCAAGAAAAAGACACTAAAAGAGGAGAAGATGAAAATGAGTTTTATCACATCGCCTTTGATCTTGATCTTACAAACCTTGGAGAATTATTTATTCACCTCATAGTAGAACCCGATGGCCTTTCAATCAATGTTCAGTCAGAAGAAAAAAGCCTATGTATTATCCGTGAGAACTTACCCGTCCTTTATGAAAAGATTAGGGCTCTTGGACTTAAGATAAAAAATATAGACCTGAGTTCAAGAAAGGACTCCATTGAGACCCTGCTGCCAGTTTCGTCAAATGGCTCGTTTCATCTTGTAACATGATGGATATGTAAAAATGAAAAAAGCCAAAAAAGCAGTTGCGTTAAGATATGATCCTCAAAAGGATAATGCCCCGAGGATTACTGCAAAGGGCCAAGGGAAAATAGCCCAAAAAATAATTGAGATAGCAAAAGAGGCAGGAGTTCCAGTAAAGGAAGAAAAGGACCTTGTAGAAGTCCTTTCAAGACTGGATCTTTATGAAGAAATTCCACCAGAAACCTATGTTATAGTGGCCCAGATACTTACCTGGGTATATGAAGTCAACAAGAAGGGCAAAAAATAGCAGGTACGAATAGGACTCTCCGGCAATACCTGTCTATCTTTCCATTAAAAGTTAAAAATCTACCTCTTTTTTATCCCGTTTAAAACAAGCTAGAAATAAGGCACGCTCATTGCTTTTAAGTTGTCAGGAGGCGTGCTATGAAACTTTATACAGGACATCATCCATATACGAGACTTGGTGCAATGGAGGCCCTTGAAGGGGCAAAAATTCTTGAAACCAAGCTGGATGTTACCACAAACAATCTTGCCAATGCAAATACTGTTGGTTTTAAGACTATTCACACCACCTTTCATGAATATCTTTTAAACCTTCAAGATGGCAACCGCAGAGCGGCAAAAGGTGAACAGGGATGGGCAGATTTTTCCCAAGGAAGCCTTCAAAAAAGTGACAGCCCCTTTGATTTTGCCATTGATGGGCCTGGTTTTTTTGTAATCCAGGGTCCAAACGGGCCACTTTATACCAGGGCGGGAAATTTTACTCTTAACGATAAATATGAGCTGGTGACACAGGAAGGATACAGGGTCCTCGGAGATGGTGCACCAATTGTCCTGGAAGATACCACTGGAAAAGGGACATGGCTAAGTGAAGATGGTCACTTCTTTGTAGATGAAACCATAAGTTCAAAGATTGATATTGTAACCTTTAAAAACCCACAAGCCCTAAAAAGGCTTGGGAAAAACTATTTTCAGGCCACAAAGGGAGCAGGCACTCCAACCCCCGGTGAACCGGTTGTCAAACAGGGATATATCGAAAATTCAAATGTTAATCCAATACTAGAAATGGTGAATCTCATCGATTTAAACCGTGGCTATGAGGTCCAGCAAAAGACCCTTCAGACAGTTGATCAGTTAAATGACAAGGCAGCAAATAACATTGGAAGAGTAGGTTAAATAAAAGGAGGGATTTTAAATGAGAGCCCTATGGACTGGCGCATCAGGAATGAATTCTATGCAACTTAACCTTGATGTAATCTCAAATAACCTGGCAAACGCCAAGACTACTGCATATAAAAGGAGCAGGGCAGATTTTGAGGACCTTATTTATCAAACAATAAAGATGCCAGGTACCGAAAATGGAGACGGTACACAAATGCCAACAGGTATGCAGGTTGGACTCGGCTCTCGACCTTCTGCCATTCAAAAGATATTCACCCAGGGAGACTATCAAAGCACAGGAAACAATCTTGATTGGGCCATAGAAGGAAGGGGCTTTTTCAAGATACTTGTAAACGGAGAAGAGCTCTATACAAGGGCCGGGGCCTTTAAGCTTGATAGGGACGGATATATCGTCACTTCCAATGGCTACAAACTCCAGCCAGAATTTGCAGTACCCCAGGGAACCATTAACATAACCATTGATGCCTATGGACTTATTACTGCCTCGGATGAGGCCGGAAACGCACTGGCCCAATCTCAGCTTACCATAACAGACTTTCCCAACCCTGCCGGTCTTATAAGCATAGGGCGAAATCTTTACAGACAGAGCGAGGCCTCTGGCGACCCCATTGAAGGAAACCCTGGAACAGACAGCTTTGGAACGATCGCCCAGGGATTTCTGGAACAGTCCAACGTGGATGTGGTCCAGGAGATGGTGGATATGATCGTTACCCAGAGGACCTATGAGCTTAACTCTAAGGCCGTCCAAACAGCAGATGATATGCTGGGTATTGCAAGCAACCTCAAGAGATAGCTCTCCGTGGAGGTTTTTATAATGATCAGTCAAAAAGTTAAAAGACCCTTTTTCATTATATCATTTTTCCTAGGGCTTATTTTTCTCTTTCATACCCCTGTATGCCTTTCCAGCCAGGATTTAAAGACCCAGTTAGTTGATGAAGGCATTATAAAGAAAAGGTTTAAGGCCTTTTTGATGACCAATTCCCCCTGGGATAAGGGAGAGATGGAGATTTCAGACATTAAGGTACTTCCTAAAAACATCTGGGTTCCACAGGGAACACTTTCCTTCAAATTTTCTGAACCAAGAAGCGGACAGTTTCTGGGCAAGGTATCTAGCCTTGTAACAATCCTTGTTAATGGAAAACCCTGTCGTCGGGCAAGGGCCTGTGCCTATATAGAATGTTTTAAACGGGTTATTTGCGCTAAAAATGGACTTATAAGAGGGCAACTAATAGGCCCAAGGGATATAAGCCTTGTTAGAATGCCAATTAGTAAGCTTAAAAGTCGCTTTTTTGATGATCCAAACGCCATTTTGGGACTCCAGGCCAAAAGAACTGTGAGGCCCGGGCAAGTCATCTATGCAAGCAGCATCAGTAAACCTGTACTGGTAAAGAGAGGGAACAAGGTCCTCATAGTTGCAAAGTCCCCAACCATAGAAATCACATGCCCCGGCGTGGCTATAGAAAATGGGCGACTTGGGGACTTTGTAAGGGTTAAGAATGTTCAGACCAAAAGGGTGATTATTGCCCGGGTAAGAGATAGCCATACAGTTTATGTAAATTTTTAGGAGCTGATTATGAAAAGGGGTTATTTTAAAAGATTCAAGATAATAGCTTTGATTCTTTTTTTAATGATTATTTCAGGCTGTTCTGTAAATAAGCCCCCTCAGATAACAAAAAATGATGACATAACCTTTTCACCTCTCCCCATTAAGCCATCTCAACCCCAGGAGGGCTCACTTTTTGACCCGGATGTTGAAGGAAGCCTTGTAGCAGATTTTAGGGCAAGACGGGTAGGAGATGTCCTTACGGTGAAAATAGAGGAAAACCTTAAAGGCGCAAAGGATGTTAAGACAAATACGGATAAAAAGTCTTCAGTAAATGTAGGACTTACGGGAATCCTTGGTCTTGAATTTAATAAGCAGGTTTCTCCCCATTATCCAGGTCAAAAAGTAGATGCCACAAAGGCCATCGGAGGGCTCAGCGAAAATAAATTCGACAGCAAAGGGGCAACCTCAGGAGATACCTCCCTGTCAGGTACTATCTCTGTAAGGGTCGTGAAAAAATTGCCAGGTGGAAATCTTTTTATCCGCGGAACACGGGAAATCACAATCAATAATGAAACCCAATATGTTGTGCTTACTGGTATAGTCCGTCCATCAGATATTGACCACAACAATGTGGTTTCATCCACAAAGATTGCTGAAGCAAGGATCTCCTATTCAGGCGGAGGGCAGCTAAGTGAAATGCAACACCCTGGATGGCTTGGAAGACTACTTGGAATTATTGCCCCATTCTAGATTGGCCTTGTTTTTGCTTAATAAATAAAAAATTATGGTTCTTTCCCTAAAGAAAAATGAAACTTTTTGAAATCAAAAGAAAAAATATGAACCTACTGAAAAAATTCAAGGCTTTGTGGATAGGAAGAATAATCCTTTTCGTGGCAATTTTTTCTTTTTTTACAGCAGCGCCATCCTTTTCAGCAAGGCTTAAAGACATAGCATCTATTCAGGGTCTTAGAGAAAATCAACTTGTTGGCTATGGCCTTGTGGTGGGGCTTGCAGGCACAGGGGATGGCACGCAGGTAAAATTTACCATTAAATCCATCAGAAACATAATGGAACGCATGGGCATAATCAGTGTGGATCCCAAGCAAATCAAGGTTAAGAATGTGGCAGCAGTAATGGTTACTGCAAAGATGCCTCCCTTAGCAAAAATCGGCCAGAAAATAGATGTGGTCGTATCCTCCCTTGGCGACGCAAAAAGCTTACTCGGGGGAACATTGATCCTGACTCCCTTAAAGGGAATTGATGGAAAGATATACGCCATAGCCCAGGGGCCAATTAGTATCGGCGGCTACTCAGCAGGTGGTGCAGGTGCAAACGTTCAGAAAAACCACCCTACAGTGGGCCGTATCCCAAACGGGGCGACCATTGAGCGGGAAATTCCGGTAAATTTAATGGCCAAAAGGGAACTGAAAATAAATCTCTTTCGACCTGACTTCACCACTGTCGAAAGAGCAGTAGATGCAATAAACGATACCCTTGGAGCTGAATTTGCCAAGGCGATAGATGCAGAGACCATATCCCTTACAATTCCCCCTGAATATGAAGGCTCCCCTGTAGCCCTTATGGCAGCTGTAGAAAATGTAGAAATCTCACCTGATTCCAAGGCAGAGGTGATACTTGATGAGCGCACAGGCACTGTAGTTATGGGGAAAAATGTTAGAATATCAACTGTTGCCGTTGCTCATGGAAATCTGAGTATTCAGATAAAGGAGAACCCTGAGGTAAGCCAGCCCGCCCCATTTGGAGGAGGGCAGACTGCTGTTACCCCGAACACCCAGGTAAGGGTCAAAGAGGGTGGAGGAAGACTTATCGTTTTAAAGCGAGGGGCAACCATTGGTGAGTTGGTATCAGCTCTTAATGCAGTAGGCGTCACCCCAAGAGACCTGATCTCTATAATGCAGTCTATTAAAGCAGCTGGGGCATTACATGCAGACCTCAGAGTAATTTAGTTAAGGAAGAGACGATGACCGGGATTACTAGGCCACTTAATCAAACCGATTTCAAACAAAATTTAAATCTCAATCTTTTAAAGGGCTCAGGTATTAGTAAAAAAGCTGCAAAGGGTCAGGATAAAGAGGCCTTAAAAAAGGCATGCCTAGGTGTAGAGGCAGTTTTTTTAAACATCATGTTAAAGGAAATGAGAAAGACCATACCAAAAGGCGGGATATTCCCCGATTCCATTCAAAAAGACATTTACACTAGCCTTTTTGACCAGCAGCTTTGCCAGGAAGCCACAAAGACAAAGTCTGCCATAGGTCTTTCGGACTTGCTTTTTGAATATCTTACGAGGTAGAAAAATGAAAGACCAACAGATGGAAGAAAAGAAAAGGGGCATTGATGATGAAATAACAGCTCTTTTGGAAGAAGTTGTGGATAAATGGGAGACATTAGACCGCCTATTAAAGGCTGAATGGAAGTATCTTCTTAGAGATGACTTTTCAAGGCTTTATAAGATATTTCAAATTAAAGAGAATCTTGCAAACAGAATTGCTAGGGACGAAGAAGAGCTATCAAAAAGAATACATTCAAAAATAAAGGATCTTCCCCCAAAAGAGACTCGAAACAATGCCGAATTACTTTTCACATCTCTTGGATATAAAAAGGGCTCTTATACCCTTGAACTTTTAAAAAGGAGACAAAGGACAAAACAGCTTGTAGCTCTTACCAATGGAAAGACATTTTTTTGGCTAAAAGAACGCCTTAAGTTTTTAAATGAATTATCAAATATACTTTCCGGAAATATCCTCAAAAAAGATACTTGTTATCATAAAAAAACTTCCAAAAGACCTTTTTTAAATAGCCACCTGAGCAGCCCAAAAACGACTTCGACCAGACCCGACCAGGAAAAAGAGTTATTAAATCTCTATGAAAGGCTTCAAAAAGGGGCCTTTGAGGGGGCAAGATGAGCGGACTAACAAGCCTATTAAATATAGCAAAGGTAGGGCTTTTGGCCCATCAGACCAATCTTCAGACCATTGGCCACAATATCTCCAATGTAAATACAGAAGGTTATTCCAAACAAAAGGTAACTCTTACCGCCAAACCACCTACTCCAACTTTTATAGGTCCCATTGGTAATGGAGTTGACGCAACCGAAATTAAAAGGGCATATGACCGATTTATTACCATGTCCCTTTTCGCCAAAACCTCTGATTTGAGCGGTCTTGAAACAAGACTCTCAGGTCTTAAGACGATTGAATCGTTAATGAATGAAGTCGATGAAAATGGCTTAAACAATTTGCTGGCCGATTTCTGGCAGGGTTGGGATGATTTGGCCAATAATGCGGAGGGAATGACAGAGAGAAGGACTCTTCTTCAACGGGCCAATCTTTTAGCTCAATCCTTAAAGGACAAATATCAAAGTCTTATGAAACTCTCTAGAGACATTGATTTAAATATTCAGAGCAATATTGACGACATCAACAGATTGGCAAAGCAAATTGCAGAATTAAATGTTCAGATAGTATCAGCTGAAGCAAGCCATCACTCTGCCAATGACTTGAGAGACCAGCGTGATGAGCTAGTGAAAGAACTTTCTAAATTGACCAATATTAAATACTTTGAAACAGATAGGGGCTCTTATACCATTTTGATTGGACAGGGAAGCCCATTGGTAGAAGATGACAAGGCCTGGGAATTGGGTCTTTTGGATAACAAGGTCACCTGGTTTGGATCAAATGGCCAAACCTTTGAGTTAACCACCAAGGATATCACCAGCGGTGAGCTTGGAGGCTGGTTGGACATAAAAAGGAAGCTTAAACCAAAGGACCCCACAGAACTTACAAATTCTGTGGTCAATACCTCTAATGGAGGAGAGGCCATACACATGGATGATCTCTTCTCAGATATCGATGGCGTAATTGTAAGTGGAAACTTCACCATTAGTTTTTCAGGGATTGACCAAGATGGTAATGCCGTTTCCGATACATTTAACGGGAATGCTTCATCCACTATAAGGGACTTTGCTAATTTCGTCGCCAATGCATTTGGTAATAAAGTTCAAATTACAACAACTGATGATGGAAGAATTAAGATTAAGGATATCGATCCAGGTACCTATCCAATAAGTTTTCAAATTGATGGAATAAATGGGGATATTATTGGTCTAAAACTGGGGAAATTTGACAACAACTATCCTCTTTCTTTTACGGAAAAGTTAAATTTAATTGCAAAAGAGCTAATAAAAACCGTAAATGCTCAACACGCTCAGGGAGCGGGTCTCATTCCTCTTCAAGAGGTTACAAGCTTTAATGAAGTCTTAAATCCTGATAAACCCCTGATTAGCAAATCCTCTGGTCTAGAATTTTCAGGGGATGTCAAAGAGGGCTCTTTCAAGATTTGGCTTTATGACAAGGACGGAAATGTTATTGATACAGATACTTCGACTCCTGGAATTAATGATCCGATAACAATAAATGTTGATCTAAATACCAACCTGAACTCCCTTGCAAGCCAGATAGATAATATAGACGGGCTTACAGCTACGGTAATAAATGGCAAGACCCTGGTAATTGGTGTTGATGGTACTCCAAATAATGGCAAAATAGTAGAGGGCTTTGCCTTTTCTGATGACACTTCTAATGTCCTTATGGCCCTTGGTCTAAACAGCTTTTTTACAGGAACCACTGCCAATGATATTGCCCTAAACCCTGATCTTATCAACGATCCCAGACTGATAGCAGCAGCCAAGGTTGGAACAGGAAAGGTCGATTCTATCACAAGCACTTATGATGTCATGGAACCCAAAAGAAAATTTGGTGAAAAAATTTATGATGGAAACCTAATCGTAAGCCTAAAAGATAGTTCAGGCCTAACTGTTAACGATAGAGATGGCAACCCAATATCAAAAACCATAAATATTAACAGGGCTCAAACCTCTATTAATGATATCTTAGATGAAATTAATTCTCTGGAAGGAATCAAGGCAACAATAGAAGATGGTCTCATTAAAATTCAAGCTGAAAACGAAAGCTATCAAGTCTCTCTTGAAGAAGACCCAGCCAACTCCCCTCCTACCAATTTTCTTAAATTTTTGGGAAACTTAACAGACGACTTTTTAGGCCAAAGTTTTGAAGCATCCTTAAGGGTAGATAGAACCTTTGAGCCTGTTAAAACATATGATGCCAAAAGAGATAATCTAGATGTCGTTTTTGGAAACATCACAATTCGAACCTATGACAGTAACGGCCAGCCAATAAGTGACCTGACAATAAATGTTGACCCTGATAATGACTCTCTGGAAGATATAAGGGACGCTATAAACAATACAGACTACCTCAGGGCAGTAATCAAAAACAATAAGCTCCAGATCTTTGCTGCTGGAGATGCTGCATATTTTTCATTTATAAATGATGATTCCAATCTTCTTAATTATCTAGGCCTTTCTATACCTCCGGCAGGAGAACTTTCCCCAGCCAACAATGAAAATGCCATTGCAATAAGAAATTTGAATACTGAGCCCATATCTGACCTTGGTGACGCAACCATAAGCGATTCATATCACGGTCTGGTGGGTGAAATAGGAATAAATACTCGTTCCGTAGAACTTGACCATGATTTCATGAAGGGGGCCGTAAGAGACCTTTTTGCCAGGAGGGAAAACATATCCGGTGTGTCCCTCGATGAAGAGCTCTCTGACCTATTAAAATTCCAGCATGCCTATACGGCTGCAGCAAAGCTTATAAAGGCAGCAGATGAGCTATTTCTATCTCTCCTTCAAGTAAAATAAAAATGGGGGCAATGTTCCATGAGAGTTACAATGAATACCATGTATGAAAGGGTGAAAACAGACCTAGACAGACTTACAGAAAGGTTAAACAAATACAATGCCCAGATATCCTCTGGTAAGATATATCAAACCCCATCTGATGCTCCTATAAAACTTACCCATGCCCTCGGTGTAAGGGATACCATTTCCAACCTTGATCAATTTAAAAGAAATATCAGCTATGGAAAGGGTTGGCTCGCAGTTACTGAAAATACCTTAAGAAGTTTCGAAGATCGTCTCCAAAGGGCAAAGGAACTTGCAATACAGGGCGCCAATGATACTCAAAATGCCGACACAAGACGCGCCATTGCCACAGAGGTCAAAAGCATACTTGAAGAGCTTGTTAGCCTTGGAAACACCAAATTTGGCAACAGGTTTGTCTTTGCAGGTACAAAAACCAAAGGAAGTCATAAAGATGAAATGCCCTTTCAAATGGACTATAAAGGAAACGTCACATATACAGGCAATACCGAAGACATCTCCATAAATGTTGCCCCTGGAATAAGGGAAAAAATCAATTTGGATGGGAAAAGTGCCCTGATTGATAGCGGAGCTTTTAAAGCTGTTAAAGACCTTTACGACAGCCTAATGGCAGATAGCCATCCAAATATTGAAAACGCCATTGATAAACTCGATAAGAGCCTGATTGAGATAAGCAATCAAATTGGAAAAATTGGCTCAATGGAAAATTCTTTAGAAGTAAAGGAAGAACTAAATGAAATAGGACGACTGACCAATAAGGAAATCCTTTCGAATATTGAAGACGCAGATATGATAGAGGCAATTAGTTCCCTTAATGCCACCCAAACCGCCTATCAGGCAGCCCTTGGTGCTGCATCAAAAATAATGAAGGTCAGCCTTGCCGATTACTTATAATTTATTCTATAAACTAAAAAACTAAAAAAAATACAGGCCAAGGAGGGCAAAATTGCTTATTTTCACCAGAAAGGCAGGGCAACGGATAAGGATTGGTGATGATATTGAAATTGCAATCCTTGAAGTTAAAAAAGGCAATATCAAGATCGGCATAAATGCTCCAAAGGGACTACCAATTCATAGAGAAGAGGTCTATCAAAGGATATTGGAAGAAAACCGTCTTGCAGCACAGAGTCCATTCAATGAAACCATCGATTTTGACGATTTAAGTATAGGAAAAACAAATAATCAAAAGAAGGATCTTTAAAAAATATGAAGATAGACACCACACGTTTTGGAACCATAGAAATTGATAATGAGAAGGTTATCAATTTTGTAAGAGGAATATTGGGTTTCCCATACGATAAAAGATATGCCCTTTTGCCACACCGGGAGAATTCGCCTTTTTTTTGGCTTCAAAGCCTTGATAGCCCTGAGCTAGCCTTTATCGTAATAAATCCTTCTCTCATAGTCTCCGACTATTCCTTTGAAGTTTCGGATGATATTGAAAAAAGCCTAGAACTTGAATCTCCAGAGCAGGCTGAATCCCTTGTTATTGTGACCATCAGAAGAAATGAAATCGACAAAGATAAGAAAATAGAAATGACTGCCAATCTTCTTGGTCCCATTGTCATCAATGTAGAAAAACGCTTGGCTTGCCAGGTTGTACTTGATCCAAATAAGTATCCTGTAAGATATGAATTTAATTAATTCTCACCATTGAAATCTTTCTCAATTTGGTGTTTCATCTCAATATGAAATGCCCTTTTTGCCAACATCCTAACTCAAAAGTCGTTGATTCCCGTCCTGCTAAAGACGGCAGGGCCATTAGGAGAAGACGCGAATGCCTCAACTGTCTTGAGCGTTTTACAACCTATGAACAAATCCAAGAATTTCAACCCATGGTCATTAAAAAGGATGGCCGCCGAGAGCCCTTTGAACGGAAAAAGATTATTGATGGAATCCTTAAAGCTTGTGAAAAAAGACCCATAAGCATAAATAAGATTGAGGCATTTGTAGATGAAATAGAAAGAGATATTCAAGAAAAGGGAAGCCCAGAAGTACCAAGCAAAGTAATTGGAGAAAGGGTCATGAACCAGCTAAGAAAATGGGATGACGTGGCCTATGTAAGATTTGCATCAGTTTACAAACAGTTTAAGGACCTAAAAGAATTCATGAACCAGTTGCAAGAGCTTTTGGAAAAGGGTCAAGAAAGGGACTTGACTGGCAAATAAGATTTTGCTTTTGGGAGTAACTTATGAAAAAACTTGATTGTCGGGGAATGCCATGTCCTCAACCTGTCCTTGCAACTAAAGATGCCATAGAGGCTTCTCCTAACGAATTGGTAGAAGTGATTGTTGATAACAAGGCGTCCATGGAAAACGTGTCCCGTTTTTTAAAAAGCCAGGGCTGGGTAGTCTCTGTAAATGAAATGGGCAAGGGATGTTTTATGATTACCGGAGCACCTGGGACATGTGAAATAAAACATGAACCATCATATGAAGCCCACGAACAAAAGACACAAAGGATTCTTATAATTATACCTACGGATATATTTGGTGCTGGAAATGATGAGCTCGGTATGGCATTAATGAAAAATTTTATAGGGACCTTAAAAGAGTTTGGAAGTGATCTCTGGAGAATAGTACTGTTAAACGGAGGTGTTAGATTATCAACAAAGGACTCCCCTGTATTAGAAGAACTAAAGGACCTTGAAGTCTCTGGAGTAGATGTACTAGTTTGTGGCACGTGTCTTAATTTCTTTGATCTTCATGAGAAAAAGGCTGTTGGGCAAACCACCAACATGCTAGATATCGTTACCTCTATGCAGTTGGCAACAAAGGTAATAAGGATCTAAAAAACTACATGATAAATAGGCTAAATAGCGTGCGATATTTATGAATAAATCCGATTTTTTGATTGATCCTTCATATTTAAATATTCCTGAGGAAGATCAACATCTCCTTGTAGTGGATGACGACAAATCCATTTTAGATTTACTTGGCCAGTTTCTTGAGCGAAAAGGCTTCGACTTTAAGGTTGCCCACAATGGAAAAGTAGCCCTGGAACTACTGGAAAATTATCCATTTACAATAGTAATTACAGACCTGATCATGCCCCAAATAGATGGTCTTGAGCTTTTAAAAATCATAAAAGAATCCTGGCCCAATATCGATGTCATTGTTATGACCGGCTATACAAAAAATTTTACCTATACTGATGTCATAAGGGCCGGAGCTAGTGATTTTGTGCAAAAGCCCTTTTCTTTGGATGAAATAGAAGCAAAGCTTCAAAGGCTCATCAAAGAACGACAGCTAAGACATACCCTCAGGATGCTTTCTGTAAAAGACGGACTTACAGATTTATACAACAGACGATATTTTAATCAAAAAATAAAGGAAGAGGCCATTAGGGCTATTAGACAAAAATACCCCCTTTATCTCCTAATGATAGATATGGATAGATTTAAGGGTATAAACGATGAATTTGGTCATCCTGAGGGTGACAAAATTCTTTTAACCCTTGCCAATACATTAAAAAATTCCACCAGGAATCATGTTGACATTCTTTTTAGATTTGGTGGGGATGAATTCGCAGTTTTAATTCCTTATGCCGAGCTTGATCAGGCAGTGGCCATTTCAGAAAGGATTCGAAACAACTTTTTTAAAGGCCAGAACCGGAATGTAACATTGAGCCTTGGACTTGCCAAACTTAACCAAAATGAAAAAAACTCCGATGATGCCATTAGAAAATTAATAAAAATGGCAGATGATGCCCTTTATTCTGCAAAAAGAGCGGGAGGTAATCAACTGGTAATCGCAGAAAATACAAACTAAAAGGAACTTCTTCGCTAAAGAAGACTGTGGCGATCTTTTCCCGAAAAAGACCTTAGGACTTTCTTGAAATACCTTTATCCTGTCAACCACCTGAGCTATTTTCCCGTCTCTTGATATAATCTCTAATAATTCGTTCATGATCAAAGCAAAGAGGCTCTTTTATTTTCTCTGGATCCACCAAAAGGACCTCCTTTGCATCGTCTCCTGCCTTTGGGACCCCTTTTGCCCTTACCACAAAGACCGTGCTAATTGTATGAAACCTTTCATCCCTGTTTGGGTCTGAATAGACACCTAAAAGATAGCTTATCTTGACATCAAGGCCTGTCTCTTCCTTGGCCTCCCTTATGGCAGCATGCTCCACACTTTCTCCATAGTCAACAAAGCCTCCTGGGATTGCAAGACCAAGGGGAGGGTTCTTCCTCTTTATAAGGACGATATTACCCGTTCCTTCTAGCTCAATTATGGTATCTACTGTTGGGACAGGGTTTTTATAGGTTTTGATCTCATAGCCGCACCTTGGGCATTTTATTATCCTGTAGGTTGACATGAATGGCTCCTTAGAACTTCAATCAATTCCTGGTGTATAAGACCATTTGAAGAAAGGATTTCTGGCAAAAAGGGATTATATTCTCCGCCTCTAAAGTCAGTAACAATCCCGCCTGACTCTTCCACCAGAAGGATACCTGCTGCTGTATCCCAGGGTTTTAGCTTCATCTCCCAAAAGCCGTCAAATCGACCACAGGAGACATAGGCAAGATCAATGGCAGCAGCCCCTGCCCGTCTTATGCCCTGGGCCCTAACTATCACATCCTTTAGGGCAGATATTACTGGATCGGGCCTTTCATAGACATCATAGGGAAAGCCAGTTGCCAAAAGTGCCCTCTTTAGCCTTTTAACCTTTGATACAGCTATCCTTTTTTGATTTAAATAGGCCCCCTTGCCCTTAACTGCCCAGAAGCATTCCCTTAAGATTGGAAGATAGATGCATCCAATCTGGGTTTGGTATTTTCCATCCTTGACAGTTACAAAGGCAACCGAAGGCGCAAAAAAGGGAAAGCCGTGGGCAAAGTTTGTGGTGCCGTCAAGTGGGTCAACAATCCAGAAGGTGCCATCCCTAAGCTCAGTGGACTCTGCGCTTTCTTCAGCCAGAAG
>JALXCD010000009.1 GCA_026991135.1 Deltaproteobacteria bacterium
AGACTTTGGAGAATGGTGAAAATGTTCTTATTAGTGGATTTGGAAAATTTACAGTAAAGGACAAAAAGGCAAGAAGGGGTAGAAACCCTCATACAGGCGAAGAATTGATACTTGCTCCTAGAAGAGTTGTGACTTTTAAGCCATCAGGAGTACTTAGAAAAAAGATAAACAAAGCCTAGATTTCTACGTTTCCATTTCATAACAAAGCTGCCCACAGGCTGCACTTATGTCTCTCCCCTTGCTTTTTCTTATAATTGTTGTATAGCCCTTCGATTTTAAAATCTCCTGAAATTCCATAATATTTTCAAAATCAGGGGCTCGGAATTCGAGCCCCTTAACTGGGTTAAATGGAATAAGATTAATCTTAGATGGAATTTCGGCCAATAACCTTGATAGCCTTTTGGCATCATCTAAGGAGTCATTTATTCCTTTGATGAGTAAGTATTCAAAGGTTATTCTCCTTCGTTTGGGAAGATTATAATTTTTACATACAGATAAAAGTTTATTTATTGGATATTTTTTATTTATCGGCATAAGCTTATTCCTGATCTTATCGGTTGTTGCGTGAAGGGAAATGGCAAGTCCAACATCTGCCCTTTTCCCAAGTTCGACAATCTTTGGAACAATCCCACTTGTTGAGACAGTTATGCGTCTTTTTGAAAAAGAAAGGCCAAAGTCATCTGTGAGTATTTCAATTGCCTTTAGAACATTTTCCAAATTTGCTAAAGGCTCTCCCATTCCCATGAATACTATGTTCCTTACAGGAAGACTTTTTGATAATTCTTTTTTTACAAAAAGGGCCTGACAGGCTATTTCAGATGGTTCAAGATTTCTCTTTAAACCCATAGTTCCTGTTTTACAAAAAAGACAACCCATACCACAACCCACCTGACTAGAAATACAAATGGTAAAATGATCTTTTTCTGGAATAGCCACCGTTTCTATTACTAAACCATCTTTAAGCCTTAAGGCCCACTTAATTGTTCCATCTTGAGATAATTCTTTTTTAAATGGTTTAAGCGAATATATAAAACAAGAATGGGAAAGCTCTTCTCTAAAACTCTTAGGCAGGTCTGTCATCTTGTTAAAGGAGTTAACCCCCTTTTGCCATAGCCACTTAAAAAGCTGCCTTCCACGGAAGGCAGCTTCATTCCTTTCTTTAAAAAATTCTTCTAGTTCTTTTCTAGTCTTTGAACAAATATCTATCATTTGAGCTCTTTTAAGAGCCTTTCAGCATCCTCCTTTTCTGGAAATTGTTCTTTGGATTCAAGTGCAACCTTTAGATATCTCTTGGCCTCATTCTTTTTACCCAATCCCTTCATTGCAATAGCCATATGATAGTTAATGGTTGGCTGATTTGGCATTTTCTTAAGTGCCAAAGACAGATCAGCTACTGCAAGGTCATAATTGCCTTTCTTTACCTGTATCCAACCAGATGTATCTAAGATAAAAGGCTCCTCTGGTGCCACTTCCTTGGCCTTTTGTATCCAAATAAAGGCCTCTTCAAGATTATTTTTTTCGGCAAGAATCCATGCCAAGTTATTTGCAGCGGGGGCAAACTTTGGCCTAATCTCAAGAAGTTTTCTATATGTCTTTTCTGCATCCTTAGTTTTACCAAGTTGCTGGTAAATTGATGCGATTGCCATATAGGCCATGGCAAAATTAGGACGTTTTTTTATAAGCTTTTCATATTCAGATATGGCATCGTTTGCCTTTCCTGTCTTTACATATATTCTTGCTAGGGCCACATAAGGGGTAATCAAGTTATCATTTAAGGAAAGTGCCCTTTTAAAGGCTTCTTCGGCCGCATCTAGCTTTTTTGTTGCTAAATAAATGCGGCCTTCAATGGTTGGATAAATTGCATTTTTAGGATTCTTTTTTTCAAGTTCCTTTACTATATCAAGGGCCTCTTGATGTTTTCCATCCCTTAAATAAAGGCCAACTAAACTGTAAACTGCTGGGATATAATTTGAATCCTTTTCGATTATCTCTTTAAGAATCTTAATTGATTTATCCTTTTCCTTCGTGGCAAAAAGGGCCCTTGCCAACATGTATTTGGCATTGAGGTCGTCAGGAACCTTTTTAAGGAGTCTATTTAGGTCATCGATTGCCTCTTTAAACTTTCTCTTATTCATCATACAGGCTGCATGAAGCCTTAAAACCTGTGGCTCATCTCCAATCCTCTTTTTGAGAAAATTCAACTGAAAGAGACAATCATCTATCTTTCTTTCACGAAGATAAACATCTGCAAGAAGTAACCGAGCCTTTAAGAAGGTTGGGGCTTCAACCGTGCAAGAAACAAGATCTTCTTCTGCACTTTTGATCTTTCCAACTCCCAGGTATGCCAATGCTCTAAAATACAAGGTTTGAGGATCCTTGGGATTCTTTTTTATTACCTTGGAAAGATCATCCAAGGCTTCCTTAAATTTTCTATCAAGAAGTGCAAGACGACCTCTTACAAGAAGTGCAACTGGATGCTCTGGCGCCTTTTTTAATACCTCGTTTGAAAGCCTCTTGGCCTCTTTTATATTATTCAGATTTAAATTCATAAGGGCAAGCTTGGCCGCAATATTGAGATCCTTTTGTGAAAGCTCATGTGCCTTTTTCAGATAATTCAGGGCATCCTTTGGTCTATTCTCAAAGGTTAAAAGGTCTGATTTCGCCACATAGGCAGGAACATATTTTGGATTTTTCTTAATAATATCATCCAAGAGCTTATCTGCTTCACCCTTATACTTGTGCCTAAAGTAAAACTTTACAAGGGCCATTGCAGCTCCTACATCCTTTTTAGCTGCA
>JALXCD010000010.1 GCA_026991135.1 Deltaproteobacteria bacterium
AAGTTAAAATCTTCAAATACCTTTCTATATCAGTATCAGCTGAGTTCATGAAATATTGATATATTTCATATGGTGAAGTTTTTGATTTATCAAGCCAAATTGCATTTCATTCAGATTTTCAAAATTTTTTTCAATTTGAATCTAAAATTAATTATTTACTAAATACAGAAAATATAACTGTTAGCAAAAAGGATATATTAATAAAAAAACTTAGAAATAGTTGACCAATTAATTTGCCAAGATATTATCTTTCATCCTCAAATCTAGAAAGGAGAGAAAGATTTTTAGAATTAGAAAAGAGGTACTTATTCTTTTTTTTGTTTTGGGATTTGATTTTTCTAGAGGTCTCTGTGGTGGTCTCTTTGGTCTTGGAACTTTAAAAGAAGAAGTAAATTTTTTCCCTCAAGAGACCCTTAGGAGGGTTTTAGATACAAAGCCATCAAGCCTTTTGGTCAAGGAAAGATTTGAATTCGTCTATAAAAATCAGCGCTTTTTGGCCAAAACCACCATAAATCAAGGTCTTCAGGGATATCTTGAATCCATGTTATCGGACGCCCTTGGTGCAAAGACTGCCATCGTCTGCCTTGATCCAATATCAGGTAAGGTTCTGGCCATGGCAGGATTTGATAGAAAAAGGCCTGATAGCCATATCTGGACAGATGAACTGGTTCCTTCTGCAAGCCTTTTTAAGATTGTTACTGCGGCGGCAGCCATGGAATTTTTTCAAATAAGGCCTTACTCTGTTTTTAGCTTTAATGGTGGAAAGCACACACTTTATAAATTTCAATTGCGTGACAGACATACAAAATACACAAATTCTGTCACCTTGAAGGAGGCCTTTGCCCAGTCAATTAATCCTATATTTGGAAAGATAGGGAAAAAATATCTTAAAAAAGGACTCCTTTTGAAGATGGCCAGACGTTTTTTGTGGCAAAAGGATATTCCCTTTGAACTTTCCATAAAAAAGTCACAGATTGAGGTGGAGGACAGGGAATTTAACTGGGCAGAGATTGCAAGTGGATTTAATAAAAAGACGAAACTGACAGCCATGCATGAGGCCTTGATAGCCGCAAGTATAATAAATTCAGGTATTGTAATGGCCCCAAATATGATTGATTCAATTTTTAATCTCGATACAGGAAAGGTTGTCTATGAAAGCAAGTTCTATCCACTTATAAGATCTATTAATCCTAAGACGTCTTCCTTCTTGAAGGAGATGATGGTTTCTACTATTAAAAAGGGAACTGCAAAAAGGGCCTTTAGGCATTACAGAAGGGACAAGGTCTTAAAAAATCTTGTAATGGGAGGGAAGACTGGAACTATTGATAACCTTGACCATACCATACGATATGACCTTTTTTGCGGGTTTGCCTGCACAAAAGACGAAACAAGGTGTATCTCTGTAGGTATCTTCGTTGCACATGAAAGAGTCCTCGGACAAAGGGCAGCAGAATTTGCAAGACTCATCTTTAAAAGATATTTTCAATTGGAAGGAATAAGGGAAGGGAAAGGAAAAAGGTAGATGGCTACTGTTTGCCCATTAAAAGGGGCCTACTACAACACAGAAAGATTTAAAGACCTGGGAGACTTTGTGGCGCCTCCCTATGATATTGTTACAAAAAAGGAAAGGGATGAATTCATCAGAAGAAATCCAAAAAATATCTTTGCTCTTGAATTGCCAGAAAAGGAATTTTGCAAAAAAGAGGTAAAGGATAAATACGACTGTGCGGCAAGGCTTCTCAAGGAGTGGGTCAATGACAGGATAATTTTTAGGGATAGTAGGCCTAGCATTTATCCTTATGATATCGAATACAAGGTGGATGGAAAGAGTTTTGTCAGGAGAGGATTTATTTCTCTTGTTAAAGCCGACGAGTGGGAAAAAAGAACAGTACTGCCTCATGAAAAGACCTTTCAAAAGGTAACGCAGGACAGGTTTTCGCTTAGGGTGGCTACAAAGGCCCAGTTTAGCCAGATATTTATGCTTTATCGGTCAAATCCTGAAATAAAGGCTATCCTTGAGTCTGCTCCAAGGATTGAATTGTTTGAGGTTAGAGATGCAAAGGGTGCAATTCACAAGCTTGGAAGGATTGATGATGTAGAACTTCTTGGTGAACTTAAAAGGCTTTTTACAGGGCAAAATCTCTATATTGCCGATGGCCATCACAGATATACCACTGCCATTAGATACAGAAAGGAGATGGAGGCCCGCTATTCCCTCGGGGAAAATGCCCCGTATAATTTTACTTCTGCCTATCTAGTTGATGCCTCTGATCCTGGGTTAATTGTCCTTCCCACCCACAGGCTTTTAAAGATACCAGAGGGGATAGATTGCAAGACTGTGAGGAAGAGGCTTGAGACATTTTTCCATTTTGAGGAGATAGAACTTTCTGATTCAATGGGTCCTTCCTCCCATGCAGAAATATTTAAAGACACCCTTGGAAGGGCCTGCCATCAATCCCTTACGGTCATGTTTGGTAAAAGACGAAGGGCCTTTTTGTTAACTGCCAAGGAAGAGGCAAGGGCCGAACTTTTAAAGGCAGTTGGCCACAAGGAGCTTGCCTGTCTTGATGTGGTGCTTTTAGAAGAGCTTGTCTTTAAAAAGGGCCTGGGGGTTGACACCAACAACCTTGAAATAGGTGAGGATATCTGGTTTTGCCCCGACTCCCATGAGGCCATCTCCATGCTAAGAGAAGACAGGATACTGTTTTTTATGAGTCCAACAAGGGTTGAACAGGTTCTAGATGTGGCCGATGCAGGTCTTTGTATGCCGCATAAGTCCACGTTTTTTTATCCAAAGATATTGACCGGCATGGTTATAAGCCTTGAAGACTATTAAGAGGGGGAAAGGTGAAAAGGTTTAGAAGGTTTCTAAAAAAGACCCTTGATCTTGAAAAGGTCAGGGATGAAAAGGCCCTTTCAGAAATGGGTATTTCGGTTCGGTACGCGCCGGAGTCTCCCGAGGACTTTGACGAATTTGAATTTGGCCTTGATTACAAGGGGAAGGAAGATGTTGCCTTTTTGGTGGCCATTGAAAAGGGGGAGATTGCAAGGATGTTATTCGGAAAGACCGTTAAGGACAACCCTGATATGTTAAATCCCATGAGTGACAAAGAGCTTTCGGAGCTGCTGGAAGCAAAGGGGGATGTGCTTTTAAGGTTCTTTGAGTTTGTGACAAAGTAGAAAAAGGCAGGAAGGTAATTAAATGACACTTAAAAAGGGGCAAAAGGCGCCGGATTTTACCCTTAAGGATCCAGGAGGAAATGATGTCTCCCTTTCTGATTTTGAGGGATCCTGGGTGGTCCTTTACTTTTATCCAAGGGATAACACCCCTGGGTGCACAAAGGAGGCCATTGATTTTTCATCACTTCTTTCCGAGTTTGAAGGGCTTGGTGCAAAGGTTATTGGTATAAGCCCTGACAGTGAAAAATCCCATGAAAGATTTGTGGAAAAACACAATCTAAAGGTCCTTTTGCTTTCTGACCCTTCAAAAAAGGTCTTAAAGGAATACGGGGCATGGGGAAAGAAAAAGAATTATGGAAGAGAATATGAAGGGGTGATAAGAAGCACATTTTTGATAAATCCCAAGGGGGAGATTGTTGATCTTTGGAAAAACGTAAGGGTTAGGCAAAAGAGAAAGGATAAGGAAATAAGACATGCAGATGTGGTTCTAGATGCCCTTAAATCCCAGGTCTCTTTGACATGAAGACATACTTTGACTGTTTTCCCTGCTTTTTCCATCAGACCAAAAGGACAGGCGAGCTTTTAGAGATCGATGAAAACACCATCTGGAAGCTTCTAAAGGGTGTTTCCAAGATACTTTCTGAGGCAGACATAAATTGTCCGCCACCTAAGACGGCAAGTTTTGTCTATGATTTTATCTCAAGGACATTGAGGAACCCTGACCCCTTCAGGCATTTAAAAAGGGAAAGTATTGAACATGCCCTTTCCCTTTTTAAAAAGGTTAGAGCCAGGATCCATGAAAGTTCTGATAGATTGGAGTCCGCAATAAGATATGCCGCTGCTGGAAATGTGATTGACTATGGCATTTCCTCTGATTTTGACCTTCTAAATGAGCTTGATACAGTGGCCAATAGGGAATTTTTCAAGTGGGAATACCATGAATTTTTAAAGGACCTTAAAGATGCCCCCTGGGTCTTAATCCTTGGGGATAATTGCGGAGAGTCTGTCTTTGACAGGCTCTTGATAGAAGAGCTTAAAAGGCCTGTTTATTATGCAGTAAGGGGTGCGCCAATAATAAATGATGTTACCAAAGAAGATGCGATTTCATCTGGAATAGGAGAGGTTGCAAAAATTGTTTCAACAGGCTGTAAGGCCCCTGGAATTGTCTTTGACTGGTGTTCAAGGGAATTTTTGGACCTTTTTAAAAGCGCGCCCTTGATAATAAGTAAAGGGCAGGGAAACTTTGAGACCCTTTCGGATAAAGGCCTTTCCATATATTTCCTCTTTAAGATAAAGTGCACTGTGGTGGCCAAATATCTTTCTTGCCCCCTTGGAAGCCTCTATTTTGGAAAATCCCTTGTAATATCCTAACCCCCCCTTGTTTTTTGGTCTTATGCTCATTATATTGTTTTTAGCATAAGCTCAAAAAGGAGGAAATATTATGTTTAGAATGAGAAGAAGAGGAAACAGGCAAGGCGGCATGATGTTTAGAAATAGGGGAAGATGCATTGACGGTACCCTTCAAAAGGGTTCTGAAGGCCCTTTTAGGGGACCTGGCCGGGGTTTTGGAAGATGCCTTTTGGGTTCCCAGGATCAAAGGGAGTTTTTGTTGAGGAAAAAGGCATGGCTTGAAGAAAGGCTGGCTGCCATAAAGGAGAGACTGGAAAGTCTTGCTTAGAAAAATCAGATAAGAAGCTCCTTTTTAAGGGCCCTTTTTAAAATAGGGGTAATGTCTATGGCATTTGTGTCATGAGGTATGCTATTTGTGCTATAAATCCTTTTTACTCCTGCATTTTTAAGAACTTTTAGGGCCCTATTTGTAAAGATTGCATGGGTCACAATACAGGTTATTAAACTTACCCCGGCTCCTTTTAAAAGAAAAGAGGTCTGGGCCACTGTATGGCCTGTGCTTATAATGTCATCAATTATTATCACCCTTTTCCCCTTAAAATCCAGGTCCTCAGGAAGCAAGACAGTGACATTTTCATCCCCTGTCCGTATCTTTTTGCAAATACCATAGCTAAGCCCAGTGGAGCTTGCTATTTCTCCAACCCACTGCCTTGATTCCT
Source organism: Deltaproteobacteria bacterium (assembly GCA_026991135.1). GTDB lineage: Bacteria > Desulfobacterota > Dissulfuribacteria > Dissulfuribacterales > QOAL01 > JAADCZ01. Next base: position 5,250 of record JALXCD010000010.1, read on the forward strand.
CATCAGGTCCAAGGAGTATGTCACCTTTTTTAAAATCCTTTTTTATAAACTCTATGATTGCATCCTTTGCAGAAAGGTTTATGGCCCTTGCCCCTGTAAAGACCATTTGGATATCAGGGGTCCTGTGAAGGTGCGCATCCACCGTTATGATGCAGTCAAAAAGCCCGGCCAAAAAGCTTCCTATGACCCTTTGACTTACAACCTGGCCTGGCAAAAAGGCCTTATCCTGTCTCATGTAGCACATATAGGGGGAAACAAGAATCAGTCTTTTTGCCCCCAGCTCCCTTGCCCCCTTTGCAGAAAAAAGAAGCTCAATGAGCCTTTCATTGGGATTGTAAAGGCTTTGATAGATTATTACACATTCTGGAAGGGTTTCTGGAAGGGTAACAAGGCTTTCGCCATCAGGGAACTTGTGGACCTTTACAGGCCCTGCCTCTAAAAGGAGGCCCTTTGAAAGCCCCCTTGCCACCCTTTTAAAATCTTCAAAATATAGCAAAAGATTTTTCTTATCCATCAGCCAACAAGGTATGCAGGGTTTTTCTTAACATAATCCTTTGAAAAATTAAAATCCGATTCAAATTCTGAATAGATCCTAAAAAGCACATCCCCTTTTTTAACCTTATCGCCAACCTTTTTAAAAAGATCAACTCCTGCCCCCTTATCAAGGGGCGCCCCTGCAAGCCTTGCTGCCCTGCTTATTATCCAGTTATTTATCTCAAGGACCTTACCGTCCTTAGGTGAAAGGTAGTCATATTTTAGGTGCCCAAGCCTTGGTTTTTCTTTCCTTTTGCCCTGTAGGGCAATGATAGAGTTCATTTTTTTAAGGGCCTTACCCGAGTCAAGTATCTCTCTGGCAATCCTGGACCCAGTGCCTCCACGGACATCAGGGTGAAACTCTATTATCCTTCCAGAAAGCCCAATGGCCTTTTCCCTTAGGTCTTTAGGGGCATCCGGGGCATTTTCAAGGACCTTCATTACATCCCTTGCCTCAAGGACTGGCCCCACTCCCCTCCCAATTGGCTGGCTTCCATCGGTGATGAGTACTTCAATCTGGATTCCGATCCGGTCACCAACATATTCAAAGAGTTTTCTGAGTCTAAGGGCCTGATGGCGGTGTCTTATCTTTGCCGTTGGTCCAACAGGGATATCCAGAAGCAGATGGGTTGATCCTGCGGCAAGCTTTTTTGAAAGGATTGATGCAATCATCTGACCTGGGGCATCAAGGGAAAGGGGCCTTTCCACTGTGATGAGATGGTCATCAACTGGGGCTAGATGGGAGGTGCCGCCCCAGGCCAGGCAGCCGTTTTCCCTCTTTACGATCTCCCTTAGCCTTTTTGGCTCTAGATTTACCTCTGAGAGGACCTCCATGGTGTCTGCAGTTCCTGCAGGGGATGTGATGGCACGGCTCGAGGTCTTAGGGATCAAAAGGCCAAAGGCTGCAACTATTGGGACAATTATCATGGAGGTCCTGTTTCCGGGGATTCCTCCAATACAGTGTTTATCCACCACCATGTCCCTTCCCCAGTGTAATCTCTGGCCCGAATCCGCCATGGCCTTGGTGTAGGAAAGGACCTCGTCCCTTTCAAGCCCTGTTTCTGCACATGCAACAAGAAAGGCAGAAAGCTCCATCTTTGAATATCTATGTTCAACAATATCCCTTGTTATTGCGTAAAAGTCTTCTTCCGTAAGGGTGTCTCCGGCAATTTTTCGTCTGACTGCATCCATTGATCGAGGGGGTTCAGGGTGCTCAATCTTAACCTCAGTTCCTTCCCTAAGGCCAAGCTGGGAAAAGGCAGGCTCAGAAAGTCCAAGCTCACCAGGGGCGCAAATCCTTTCATCAAGGACCACATTTAGGACTGCCAGAATCCCATTTCCATCTCGAGAAATCTTTATCTTTGATAGGGCCTGAAAGCCGGTAGCCCTGTAAACACAGCAGTCTCTATGCATGTAGGCCACATTTTCCCGATAGGTGTCTATACCGATTTTTTTTATGCGAAGTCTGTCTCTTTTATCCATGACTGGGCCTTTTTAGGTCAAATCTTGCAAAGAGAAAGGTGTGGTCTGAGGGGCGTTTCATAAGCCTTGGCCTAAGATCTATATCGCATTCTGTCAGGGAATCTTTAAGGCCTTTAGGGGCAAGTATATGATCTATTCGCCAGCCAAGCCTTCTTTCTACCGACTTTGGAATTCTATAATCATAAAAGGTGTATCTATCTGGTTCATTTGGATGAAGTCTTCTAAAGCAGTCAAATAATCCCCATGAAACGCACTTTTTGAAGGCAGCTCTTACAGATTCATGAAAGCATACATGGTTTTTCTTTTTTTGAGGTGCATAGACATCTATGGGCTCAGGGGCAACATTCATGTCCCCGCACCATATAAATGGAATCCCCCCTTCCAGGGAGTCAAATAGCCTTATCATTTTTGAAAACCACTTAAGCTTTTTCTGAAAGGCAGGGTGGTCAAGGGCCCTTCCCTGGGGCACATAGGAATTTATTATGGTAACTCCCTTTATTGAACAGACAATCTGCCTTACCTCCTCTTCCTCATTGCCATCTCCAAAGCCAAAAATGGCATTTTCAATCCTGTGGGGGCTAACAACAGCCACACCATTATAGGCCTTTTGGCCTCTAAATACCACATTTAGGCCAAGGGATTCAAATTCTTCCCTGGGAAAGTCCTCATCCCTTACCTTTGTCTCCTGTATGCAGAGACAATCAACCGGATTTTCCAAAAGCCATTTTTTGATGATGGGAATCCTTGCCCTTAGACCATTTGCATTAAAGGTTGCTATCTTAAATGAGTCAATGTTCATAAAAAAACTCTTATTTTTTAAGGTATTACTTAAAAAATCTATTATTGACAACAATAATTTCACTGTTATTTTTACATCAATTTTGGCCAAAAAAGGAGGAGAAAATGGATAAGAATTTACAGGAATACTGGAGAAAAAACATTAGCTTCATGGCCTTTTTATTAGTGATATGGGCCTTTGTCTCCTATGGCTGTGGGATCATTTTTGTTAAACCCCTAAATGCAATAAGGCTTGGTGGGTTCCCCTTAGGCTTTTGGTTTGCCCAGCAAGGGGCCATCTATGTGTTCGTGTGTCTCATTTTTATCTACTATCTTTATATGCAGAAACTTGACCGCAAGTACGACGTTCACGAGTAACTAACAAAAACAAAAAATTTTAAAAGGAGAGGAGTGAGTCATGTCTATTCTAGCATGGACCTACATAATGGTGGGCCTTACCTTTGGCCTTTATATCTTTATCGCATGGATTTCTAGGGTTCGTGATACAAAGGGTTTTTACGTGGCTGGAGGAGGTGTTCCTCCCTTGGCCAATGGAATGGCTACTGCCGCCGACTGGATGAGTGCTGCCTCATTTATCTCCATGGCAGGTCTTATTTCCTTTTTGGGCTATGCAGGTTCCATTTATCTTATGGGTTGGACAGGTGGTTATGTGCTTTTGGCCCTTTTACTTGCACCATACTTAAGAAAATTTGGGAAATATACAGTTCCAGACTTTGTTGGCGACAGATACTATTCAGATGCAGCAAGGTTTGTGGCCCTCGTTTGTGCTATCTTTGTATCCCTTACCTATGTCTGCGGCCAGATGAGAGGTGTAGGAATTGTCTTTAGCCGTTTTTTAGAGGTTCCCGTTGATATTGGAGTTCTCATCGGTATGGCCATAGTCTTTTTCTATGCAGGGCTTGGTGGAATGAAGGGTATTACCTGGACACAGGTTGCCCAATATACAGTTTTGATTATTGCCTATCTCATCCCGGCAGTATTTATCTCAATGAAGATTGCTGGCACCCCAATTCCACAAATTGGTTTGGGAGGTCATGTACAGACCGGTCAATATACAGGCCAGTATCTTTTGGATGTACTTGATAAGCTTAATACAGACCTTGGATTTACTGCCTATACCCAGCCAGGGGCAAAATCCATGCTTGACGTATTTTGCATCACCTTTGCCCTTATGGTTGGAACTGCTGGGCTTCCTCATGTTATCATTAGGTTCTATACTGTCCCCAGTGTTAGGGCTGCAAGGCTGAGTGCTGGTTACGCCCTTCTTTTTATTGCAATCCTTTACACAACAGCTCCAGCAGTAGCTGCATTTGCCCGCTATAACATGATTGATACCATCAATGATAAGCCCTATTCCGAGGCACCATCATGGTTTAAGAACTGGGAAAAGACAGGGCTTATTGCTTGGGTTGATAAGAACAATGATGGAATAATCCAGTATAGGGCTGGAAAGCCATTTATCGGAAAGCCAAAGTTTACTGGAAAAACTGGTCCATTGGGACAAAAGCTTGTTGCTAATAAAATTACTGATTCTCCTAATGAGCTCTATGTGGATAGGGACATCATGGTCCTCGCAAATCCAGAGATCGCAAATCTCCCAGCATGGGTTATTGCCCTGGTGGCTGCAGGAGGTCTGGCTGCAGCTCTTTCCACTGCATCAGGGCTTCTTCTTGTTATTGCTTCGTCCATTTCACATGACCTTTATTACAGGATGGTCAATAGAAAGGCCACAGAGAAACAGAGGCTTCTTGTAGGCCGTATCATGATAGGAATTGCTGTCTGTATTGCCGGATACTTTGGAATCAACCCGCCAGGCTTCGTTGCTCAGGTGGTGGCATTTGCCTTTGGACTTGCCGCTTCTTCCTTCTTCCCGATAATTGTTCTTGGAATCTTTTCCACAAGGACAAACAGGGAAGGGGCAATCTGCGGTATGCTTGCTGGTATAATATTCACTGCTGCATACATCATTTACTTTAAATTCATGGGCGGGACAAAGGATCAGTGGTTCCTTGGTATAAGCCCTGAAGGTATAGGAACTGTTGGCATGATAATCAACTTTATAGTTACCATTGTGGTTTCTCGCATGACTAAGGAGCCTCCAAAAGAGATCCAGGACCTTGTGGCATCTATACGTACCCCAAGGGGTGCAGGTGCTGCTGTGGACCACTAATTAAAAATTAAGATTTTTCGCTAGATATAAAAAGGCGCCTTTTTCTTTTAAAAGGCGCCTTTTTTATTTGGATTTTGGAATAAACAATTAACAATTTATCAAAAGGTGCTAGAATGGCCTCATTGTGGAATTTCCGGAGCTTACACTTAAGGACTTAAATGGGCTTAAAAGGGCCAAATGTCAGATAGATGCGATTTTTTCCAAAAAGCAATTTCCCATTTCAGAAATGATTGAAATTGGAAAAAGGCTTAAAGATGACTATTTGCGTCTTGAACCAATATTAAAGAGGTTTACAGAAAAGTTTTGTGCAAGTTGTAAAAATCCCTGTTGCGTAAATAGACACGGTTTCCCAGATTTTGAGGACCTAGTGATTCAAAGGTGTCTGGGAATAAAGTCCAGGGCATATGAAAAGGGGTTAAAGGATACTGGCACTTGTCAATTTCTAGGTCCAAAGGGATGTGTCCTAGATCGCCTTGAAAGGTCCTACAGGTGCACGTGGTATTTTTGTGATAAGGTTATGGATGAATTCCAAAAAATAGCCCCAAAGGAGTTCTTATCCTTTGAAGAGGTCATGAGAGATCTTTCGCGGGAAAGACAGAGAATTCTAGAGATTTTTCAAATAGAGTGGAACAATCATTTTTTAAAAGAATGCAAAAAAAATAACAAACAATTGAAATAGTTAAATATTTATCTAAATCCAGAGTTATTTATTTCAATATAAATTTGACAAAACATCTTTCTAGCTATAGGAATTAAGCTATCTTTTCAGTTGTGGCCAAATGTTTAGCTTGACCCTTTAATAATAAGGGTTCTAAGGGAATACACCATGAAAAAAGTTATTGATCTAAATGCTTTGAGGGCAAGGGTAAAGGCCCAGATAGAAAAGGCAGTTCCCAACGCAAATATCAACTATTGTCTTACCTGCGGCCTTTGTTCAAGTGGTTGTCCTGCTACAGGGATCGAGGGGATGGATCCAAGGAAGTTTTTAAGATATCTGGTCCTTGGGCAGGATGAAAAAATCCTTGAGACCAACTGGATATACTCTTGCACCATGTGTCAAAGGTGTAAATATGCCTGCCCCATGGGGATAGATGTGGGACGGATTGTCTATGAAATAAGAGGAATGAGGCCAAGGGATAAGAGGCCCAAAAACCTTCAGCGTTCCTGTGACCTTCAAAAGCAAAGTAACAGCACAGGAATCCCAAACGAGGACTTTGTGTGGGTGGTCAACGATGTCCTTGAAGAGGTAAGGGAGAACGAGCCCAAATGGAAGGAACTTAAGGCCCCCATAGATAAAAAGGGCGCAATTTTTTATTTAAACCAGAATGCCAAGGAGCCCACGGTGGAGCCTGAAGAGATGGTTCCCCTCTGGAAGATACTTCATGCCGCAGGAATCGACTGGACCTATTCCTCAAAATGGTGGGATGGGGCAAACTACTGCCTCTTTACAGGGGACCCAGAGGACTGGGAATACACGGTAAGAAAACAGGCAGAGGTGGTAAATGAGCTTGGCTGCAGGTATTACATAAATACCGAGTGAGGCCACATGTTTTATGCAACCCTGGAGGGGTTGCGAAGGTTTAAAATCCCACACAACTTTGAATTCGTAAGCATCATAAGCCTTTATGCAAAGTGGATCAGGGAGGGAAGGCTCAAGGTTGACCCTTCCTGGAACAAGGAGGGGCTTAAATTCACCTGCCAGGACCCATGTAAGCTGGTGCGCCAGGGGATCGGGGATCTGGTTGCAGATGACCTTCGTTTTGTAATAAAAAGGGTGGTTGGAGAGGAAAATTTCATTGAATGCTGGCCAAATAGATCAAACAATTTCTGCTGCGGCGGCGGCGGAGGGGCCCTTCAGGCCGGTTTTGTGGAAAACAGAAGAAAATATGGCAAAGTCAAGTTTGAGCAGCTTTCTCAAACAGGGGCAGATGTTGTCATAACACCTTGCCACAACTGTCATACCCAGATCCTTGATATCTGCGACTACTATGGTGGCAAGTGGAAGACAACCCATCTTTGGAACTGGATTGAAAAGGCCCTTGTGCTGGAAAAATAAAGTGGGGAAGAGGATATGAGTAATCCCAAAGGTTCAGTGCTTGTGGTTGGCGGAGGTATTTCAGGGGTGCAGGCCGCCCTTGACCTTGCAGATAGTGGCTTTTATGTGCACCTTGTTGAAAAAAGCCCTGCCATCGGCGGGGCAATGTCCCAGCTTGATAAGACCTTTCCCACCAATGACTGCTCTGCCTGTATCCTTTCACCAAAGCTTGTGGAGGCTGGAAGGCATCTAAATATCAATCTCTTGACGCTATCAGAGGTCCTTGACCTTGAAGGCGAGCCAGGTTCCTTCAAGGTAAGGGTTAGGCAGAATCCACGGTATGTTGACCCGGAAAAATGCATTGCCTGCGGAACGTGCGCCCAGAAGTGCCCCAAAAAGGTGCCAAACGAGTTTGACTTCGGCCTTGGGACCAGAAAGGCCATCTATCTTCGCTATCCACAGGCAGTTCCCTTAAAGTATTCAATAGATGAAAGGGCCTGCATCTATCTAAAAAAACCTGGAAGGTGCGGCTTTTGCAAAAAGGTCTGCCCTACAGGTGCCATAAACTTTGATGATAGGCCAAAGGAATTTACCCTTGAGGTTGGCTCAGTAATTCTTGCCCTAGGCTTTAGGCCCTTTGATCCGAAGGATCTTGAATTTACCGGATATGGGCGACTAAAAAATGTGGTTACTAGCATGGAGTTTGAAAGGCTTCTAAGCCCTTCTGGCCCGTGTATGGGGCATATGGAAAGGCCCTCTGACAAAAAGGAGCCAAAACGAATTGCATGGCTTCAGTGTGTGGGATCAAGGGACATAAATAAGGCATGTCACGGATACTGTTCCTCTGTCTGCTGCATGTATGCCATTAAACAGGCAGTAATTGCAAGGGAGCATTCAAAAAGCGGGGACATTGAGGCAAGCATCTTTTTTATGGATATGAGGACCCACGGAAAGGGCTTTGAGGCCTATTACAACCGTGCAGAAAAGGAGGGAATAAGGTTTTTAAGGGCCAGGGTTCATACGGTTTTAAAGGGAAGGGATGAAAACCTCATTGTAAGATACGTGGAAGATGATGGAATTCCGAAGGAAAAAGAATTTGACCTTGTGGTTTTATCTATTGGTCTTGAGACAGATCCTTCTGTAATATCTCTTTCAAAAAGGCTTGGTATTGAGCTTGATGCAGACAATTTTATTAAGACCAGTTCCTTTTCACCTGTTTCCACAAATAGAGACGGAATATTTGTCTGCGGGGCCTTTAGCGAGCCAAAGGACATACCCCAGTCCGTAATGGAGGCAAGTGCTGCTGCATCTTGCGCACAGGAAAGGCTTTGGCCCTCAAGATGGACTGAGACCAAAAAGAAAAGCTTTCCGCCAGAAAGAGATGTCTATGCAGAGCCTCCAAGAATCGGCGTATTTGTTTGTTCCTGCGGAATAAATATAGCAGGAGTTATTGATGTAAAGGAGGTCACAGAATACGCAAAGACCCTTCCAGGCGTTGTCTTTGCCCAAAATAACCTTTTTACCTGCTCCCAGGATACCATCAACCAGATGGCCCAGACCATAAAGGAAAAGGGGCTAAACAGGGTGGTTGTGGCATCCTGTACCCCAAGGACCCATGAACCCCTTTTTCAGGAGACCTTAAGAGAGGCAGGGATAAATAAGTTTTTGTTTGAAATGGCAAACATCCGGGACCAGGATTCCTGGGTGCACCAGGATGATCCAGAGGCTGCCACCCAAAAGGCAAAGGACCTTGTGAGGATGGCGGTTTCAAAGGTGAGGGGGGATGAGCCCCTTCCCTATAACTTTGTCCCTGTCAAAAAAAGGGCCCTTGTGATAGGTGCCGGGGTGGCAGGAATGGTTGCCTCCCTTTCCCTGGCAGATCAGGGCTTTCCCGTAACCCTTATTGAAAGAAAGGATAGGCTTGGAGGGCACGGAAGAAAGTTTTATAGGACCTGGCAGGGAAACCCCATGCAGGATTACCTAAAGGGCCTAATCGAGACAGTAACCTCCCATGAAAATATCGACGTAAGGTTCAAAACAACCCTTAAGGCAGTTTCAGGCTCTGTAGGCCAATTTAAGTCAGAGCTTTCAGATGGCTCATTGGTCGAGCACGGTGTGGCCATTGTTGCCATCGGGGCAGAATCCTTTAAGCCCAGGGAGGGAAAATGGAATTTTTTGTACGGAAAGAATCCAAATGTCCACACACTCCTTGAGCTTGACCAGCGTTTTATAAAGAAGGATCCAGGCCTTTTGGGTCTTAATCAGGCAGTCTTTATCCACTGCGTGGGCTCAAGGGTCCCTGAAAGGCCCTATTGTTCAAGGGTATGCTGCACCCATGCCATTGACCAGGCCCTTAAGCTTAAGGAACTAAACCCCGATATGGACATATTCATGCTCTATAGGGACATAAGGACCTATGGAAAAAGGGAGCATATCTATGAGGAGGCAAGGGCCAAGGGGATCGTATTCATAAGATATGACCTTGATAACCTTCCTAAGGTGAGGGAGAAGGACGGAAGGATGATTGTGGAGGTGAGGGACCCAATCATTGATGAAGAGGTAATACTTCATCCGGATTTACTGATCCTTGCTTCTGCCGTCAGACCAAGGGACGATGTAGGTGAGCTTTCAAAGCTTTTTAAGTGTGCCATGACAGAGGAAGGTTTTCTCCTTGAGGCCCACATGAAGCTTAGACCTGTTGATTTTGCAACAGATGGCGTCTTTTTGGCAGGGCTTTGTCATTATCCAAAGCCAGTGGAAGAGACCATAGCCCAGGCAAAGGCCGCAGCTTCCCGGGCAGCCATTGTGCTATCAAGGGATGAGGTTCCGGCCGAAAGTATAACGGCAGCCGTAAACCCGATGAAGTGTACCGGATGCGCCCTTTGCACCCAGGTTTGCCCCTATCACGCAGTTAACATTGATGAAAATACCGGGAAGGCAGTAGTTGATACTGCCCTTTGCAAGGGTTGCGGGGCATGTGTTGCAGGTTGCAGGTCTGATGCCATCACCCTTAAAAATCTTGGAAACGAGCAGATAATGGCAGCAGTTGAGGCTGCATTGGAGGAGTAGGTTCTATTATGGAAGAGAAAAGGGAAGAAAGCTGGCAGCCAAAAATAATTGCCTTTTTGTGTAACTGGTGCAGTTATGCCGGTGCGGATCTTGCTGGGGTAAGCCGTTACCAGTATCCGCCATCCATAAGGATAGTTAGGGTTCCGTGCTCCGGGAGGGTAAGCCCAAATATGATACTTGACGCCCTTAGAAGCGGGGCAGATGGAGTCCTTGTCTCTGGCTGCCACCCGGGAGACTGCCATTACATCAGCGGAAATTTTTATGCAAGAAGGAGATTTGCCCTTTTTAAAAGGTTTCTGGAATTTATTGGCATAGAGCCAGATAGGGTCAATTTTACATGGATTTCCGCCTCAGAAGGGGAGCAGTTCGCCCAGGTTGCAAGGGAGGTCACAGAAAGGGTGAAAAGGCTTGGGCCAGCTAGAAAGCTTGTTAAGGAAATCGAGCCATGTCCACAATAAATGAGAAAATAACCACTGAGATAAGAAAGGTGGCAAAAGAGCTCCTGGAAAAAGATGAAGTTGCCGCCTTTTTGGGCTATACAGAAGGCACTGTCCCAATGGTGATGAAGCCCTTTGTGGCAAGAAGACCTGAAGATGTAGAAAAGCTTTTCTGGAATAGCTTTTGTGTATTAAATCTTGCAAATTATTTGCCCCTTGTCTTACAGTCTCTTGAGCCTCCAAGAAGGCCAAATGACCCGCTGCCAGAGGGTCCCCTTCCAAGGGTAGGAGTCCTTGCCACTGGCTGCTGGTCAAGAAATATGGTGGTTCAGATAAAGGAGAACCAGATAGAAAGGGAAAGGGTTATAATTGTAGGAATATCAAGCCGAGGCATGGTGGATAGGAAAAAGGTTCAAGCTCAAGTTGACCACTTGGAGATAACCGAGGTTATAGAGGAAGACCACAAGTTGATTGTAAAGGGGCCTGGCTTTACAAAGGAGATTAACAGGTGGGATGTTGTTAGGGATAACTGCAAGTCCTGCGTTCACCCTGACCCTGTAATATATGATGAGGTAATAGGGGATTTTAGTGGAGGACGACAGGTTCCAAAAAGATTTGGAGATATTCAAGAGATCGAGGATATGGATATTGAGGAAAGATGGAAGTGGTTCCAGGAAGAGATTTCGTCCTGCATAAGGTGTTATGCCTGCAGAAATGCATGCCCCCTTTGCTATTGTCCAACTTGTTTTGTAGATGACTCAAGGCCCCAGTGGGTTGGAAAAAGCATTGATAAGACCGATACTGCCCTTTTTCATATTTTAAGGGCCTTTCACTGTGCCGGAAGGTGCACAGACTGCGGGGCCTGTGAAAGTGCTTGTCCCATGGGAATAAGGATGAGGCTATTTACAAAAAAGCTCTATAAAGACTGCATGGAGCTATACGGCTTTGAGCCAGGTCTTAGGATTGACGAGCCCCTTCCCCTTACAACCTTTAAACTTGAGGACCCGCAGGACTACATCCTGCAACAAGGCCAAAAAGGTGAAGAAAAGTGAAACCCCTAGCGCTTTTTAAATCTGAACTGGATGGTTTTTTAAAGGAGCTTTCAAGGGATTATGACATATTTGGCCCCAAAAGGCAGAAAAAGGGCTATTTGGACTGGGGGGAAATAGAAGGCCTTAGTGACCTGGACCTTTCCCCTGGTGTTACCAAGACTTCTATAAAATCCTTTTTCCTGCCTCAACCCGAGGTCCTTTTTGAGTTTAGCACAAGGGCAAGGGAGGAAAGGGCCTTTAGGCTAAAGGAGCCCAAGTGCCCGGATAGAAAAAGGGTCCTTTTTGGCGTAAGACCATGCGATGCAAGAAGCATCTATCTTAATTCCATGCCCTATAAGGATGATTGCTATTTTCAAAAAAATATTGAAAGAAATATTGTAATTGGCCTTTTTTGTAAGGCCCATCTTTCAACCTGCTTTTGCACATGGGTAGGTGGCTCGCCCACATCCACTGATGGCATGGACATAGGCGTTTATGAACTGGAGGACTCCTTCATATTTTTGCCATTTAGCCAACGGGGACAGGAATTTTTAAGGGACAAGGGCCTAAGAGAGATAGGTCAAAAAGAGGAAGAACAGATAGATGCATATAAAAATCATGCCCCAGAAGGGATTTCAGAAGGTGTTGATATAGCAAAGGAATTTTCCCAGAAGTCCCTATTTGACCTTTATGATGCAAGGTTTTGGCAAGAGGTGACAGATCCTTGCCTTAATTGCGGCACCTGCACCTTTTTGTGCCCCACTTGCTATTGTTTTGACATACAGGATGAGGTTTTAAGGGGTAAAGGAAGAAGGATTCGCTATTGGGATTCGTGCATGTTTCCGCTTTTTACTCTTCATGCATCAGGTCACAATCCAAGGGGAGAGAAGGTAAAGAGGGTAAGAAATAGGTTTATGCATAAGCTTAAGTATTTCCCAGACCGTTTTGGCCCTATTTCCTGTGTGGGTTGTGGAAGGTGTGTAAGGGATTGTCCTGTAAGCATAGACATAAGACAGGTGATAAGGCAATTTCTGGAGATCTAGCAATATGTGCAAAGAGCAAATGAAAAATATATACTTGCCCTATGAGGCAAGGATTGAGGACATAAAGGTTGAGACTGAGGACGGGAATCTTAAGACCTATCGCATTGTTTTTGAAAAAGATGAGGATAAAAGGAACTGGAGCCATGTGCCAGGCCAGTTCGCAATGCTTAGTATTGCTGGAAAGGGTGAAATCCCCATTGGAATTGCCTCTTCCCCTACAGAAAAGGACTTTCTCCTTTTTACAGTAAACAGGGCCGGGGTTGTGACAACAGCCCTTCACAAGATGGATAAAGGTGAGCCAATAGGGGTAAGGGGCCCCTTGGGGAACGGCTTTCCAGTTGATGGAGAGCTTAAGGGCAAAAATATAGTTATCATCGCTGGAGGATTTGCCTTTACCACCTTGCGGGCAACCCTCATCTATCTTTTGGAAAACAGAAGTGACTATGGGAAAATCACCGTGATTTACGGAGCACGTACCCCTGGTATGCTTCTTTACAAGGATGAGCTTAAGAGCTGGCAGGAAAGGGATGACCTTGAATGCCATATTACTGTTGATAGAGAGGCCCCTGGCTGGGATGGTTTAGTAGGTTTCGTTCCCACTATAGCAGGTCAGGTTAAACCTTCACCAGAAAACTCCGCAGCCTTAATATGCGGCCCACCAATTATGATAAAATTTACCATGCCCCCCCTTGAAGAGATTGGCTGGAAGGATGATCAGGTCTATCTTTCCCTTGAAAACCGTATGAAGTGCGGGGTTGGGATCTGTGGCCATTGTAATGTTGGCCCTGTTTATGTATGTAAAGACGGGCCAGTTTTTAAAAGAAGCGAGGTCCAGAAACTCCCTGTTGAATTTTAGATTGGGACATGTGCTTTACTCTTGACTCACTGATTTTTGTGGGCTAAAAGGCTGACCATGACTTCTGAAAAAGAGCAATTTGCTCCTCCACATTTAAAAATCGGTAAGCTCAAAGCCCGTTACCCAATTATCCAGGGCGGTATGGGCGTTGGAATATCCATGTCCGGTCTTGCCTCTGCAGTTGCAAGGGCAGGTGGAGTTGGCGTTGTTGCCTCGGTTCTAATTGGGCTTAATGAAAAGGATTTTTACAAAAATCCAAGGGAGGCCAATTACAGGGCCCTTTTTAACGAGATAAAAAAGGCCAAGGCCAATTCAGATGGAGGCCCCATCGGGGTAAACATCATGGTGGCCTTACAGGACTATGAGGAAATGGTGAAAATCTCTTGTGAGGCCGGGGCAGACCTAATAATTAGTGGGGCAGGCCTTCCCCTTAAGCTTCCAGGAATGGTCCCTGAAGGGTCTGATGTGGCCCTTGTCCCAATAGTTTCTTCTGGAAGGGCTGCAGAGATACTTTGCAGACGCTGGATGGAACACTATGAAAGGCTTCCAGATGGCTTTGTGGTAGAAGGGCCAAGGGCAGGAGGGCATCTAGGCTTTAAGGCAGAAGATCTTTTTAAACCAGAATTTCAGGTGGAAAACCTGGTAAAAGATGTTATCAAGAGTGTAGAGCCATTTCAGGAAAAGTATGGGAAAAAGATCCCTGTCATAGCAGCAGGTGGAATTTATACAGGAGAGGATATCTTCAAATTCCTCCGCCTTGGTGCGTCAGGGGTTCAGATGGGGACAAGGTTTGTTGCAACCCATGAATGTGATGCATCAGATGCCTTTAAAAAGGCATATTTAAAGGCCACAAAAGATGACATCACCATTATCAAAAGTCCTGTAGGCCTACCAGGAAGGGCGCTTAAAGGTCCCTTCCTTGAAAAGATGGCAAGGGGGGAAAAGCACCCTAAAAAGTGTGCCTATAAATGTATAAAGACCTGCCGCTATCCTGAAACTCCCTATTGCATTGGCATGGCCCTTGTAAATGCCCAAAAGGGGAACCTCAATTCAGGCTTTGTCTTTTGCGGAGATAATGTATGGAGAGTAAATAGGATAGTTTCTGTAAAAGAACTTATAGAAGAACTTGTAAGTGGCTATATGGAGGCCAAAAGGGCCAGTGAGTCTTAAATAACAAGAAATTTTCTATTCCACAAATTCAATCCAGCCGTATTTATCCTCTCTTTCGCCATACTGGATGCCTGTTATCTCGTCAAAAAGCCTTTGGGCAAGCTCGCCTGTCTTTCCACCATTCACCACATAGCTTTTCCCCTTATAATAAAGTGAACCTACAGGAGAAATAACGGCAGCAGTTCCGCTTCCAAAGCATTCCTTGAGCTGGCCTGACTCTGCCTTTTCCATGACCTCGTTTATGGAAATGGGCCTTTCTTCAACCTTTATCCCCCAATCTTTTGCGAGGTGAATGACTGAATCTCTGGTTATTCCAGGAAGGATGCTTCCAGAAAGGGCAGGGGTTACAAGGGTATCATCAAGGAGGAAAAAGATGTTCATGGTGCCGACTTCTTCAATGTATTTTCTTTCTGCCGCATCAAGCCAAAGGACCTGAGTAAAGCCAAGCTCTTTTGCCTCCTCAGAGGCCATGAGGCTTGCTGCATAATTTCCAGCAGTCTTTGCCTCACCAACCCCTCCTTTTGCCGCACGCACATACTTTTCAGTAACAAATATCTTTACAGGGTTAAAACCCTCTGCGTAATATGCTCCAACTGGGGAGAGAATAATTGCAAATATGTATTCCTTGGCCGGCCTTACTCCCAAAAAGGCTTCAGTGGCAATGATAAAGGGCCTTATGTAAAGAGAGGTTCCATGCTGGTCTGGGACCCACCTGGAATCTACCTTAACAATTTCTTTTATGGCTTGAAGGACAAGCTCTTCGTCCATTTGGGGAATGCACATTCTCCAGGCAGAGCGGTTAAGACGTTTTGTGTTTTCCATTGGCCTAAAGAGCCTGATTCGTCCATCTTTTCCTTTATAGGCCTTAAGACCTTCAAAAATGGCCTGTCCATAGTGAAAGACAACTGATGCAGGATCAAGTGAAAAATTTTGATAGGGAACTATCCTCGGAGAGTGCCATCCCTTCCCTTCCTCATAGTCCATGACGAACATGTGGTCTGTAAAATGGATTCCAAAACCAAGTTTATCCGGATCAGGTAATGGCTTAAGCTCGCTTTCAGGCTTTAATTCCTTTTCAAATTCCATTTCAAAAGGCCCCTTTTCAAAAATACTCTCTCACTAAATCTTGAAGATAATACAACTTTGCTTGGATTTCATCATAAAAAGTGATTTTTGAAATTCAAATCTGTAAGAATTAGGAAATGTTAAAGGATGTTTTTATAAAAAGGTGGTATTACTTCAGATTATTGTTCTGTTTTTTGAGTGAACAAAAGAAACAGAAAACTTTCCTTTCCATTTCCTTGACCTTGAATAAGCTGGCGTCTATAGTTTGCTAAATTTAAGATTTAGCAGACTGGACCAAGCTAATGAGCATAACAATAAAGAAAACCTTTCTTTTAGTTCTATCTTCTTTTTTAGTTGTTTCACTTTCTGCCTGTAGCTTTTTAAAGGGTGACAGAGGCACTGGTGAACCCAAAAAAGAGGTAAAGGCTCCAAAACCTAAGAGCGCCGAGGAGCTAGAGCAAGAAAAACTTGAAGAAGAGGCCATTGCAAATCCTTCCTTTGGAATAACTGCTGAATATTTTAGAAAGACCCAGAACAAGGCTCAACCCTTAAGGCTTTTTGGAAGCAGTAAAAGGGAAAAGGAGCTTGAGGAAAGGCTAGCAAAACTGGAGGCAAGGCTAAAGGGGCTCCCTGAAAGGGCCCTCGATTCCCATGGTCTTCCGGTCCTTAGAAGGAAAGTAGTTCTTATTTCCCTTCTAGGGGACCTTGGTCTTGATGTGCTCTCTCTTCTACCAGCAGCCCTTAGAAGGACAGACGGTATTGTGCCTGTTGACTCAAATCAGTTGGCAAATCTTTTAAAAGAACATGGCTTTTCAGTAAGTGACCTTGCCTCTGCATCAGTAAGGCGTGAGATCGCATCTCTTGTGGGTATTCAGGCCTATATTTTTGTCTATTTTCCCCAGGGGAATTCTCCCACTGCAAAAGGAGAGCGTTCTTCCTTGAGGCTTGATGTGATTCATGCAACAGAAAATGTCCTTATTGGCTCCTATCTTGCCACAATTGATCAATTTGATAAGGTTGCCAAAAAGATATCAAATGATGTTGTAAGGGGTACTGAGTGGTCTTGCAGGATAGTCAAAATAGAGGATGGAAAGGTCTATCTAAATGCAGGAAGACTCACTGGACTAAGGCCCGGAGACAAGCTGACCGTTTATGCCCGAGGCGAAGAGATCATTGACCCCCTTACAAAGCGCTCCCTTGGATTTGGCCTAGGAAAGCTAAAGGGAGTAATAGAGATAGAGCAACTTTTTGGAACAGATGCGTCAATAGCAAAGGTCATTTCAGGCGCAGGCTTTAGTCTGACAGATGTTGTAAAGATGTCAGAGCTTGCAGAATAAAAAAGAAAGGCAGGAGTTATATATGCATCCATTACTTTCTGGAAAAAGCGGAGAAAAATTGCTTCTACTTGGAAATGAAGCCATTGTAAGAGGCGCCCTTGAGGCAGGGGCAGCGGTAGCAGCCGCATATCCTGGAACGCCTTCTTCTGAGATTGCCAATAATCTTTTTTTTATATCAAACGAGGAAAACTCTCCTATTTACTTTGAGTTTTCAACCAACGAAAAGGTAGCCATGGAAGTTGCAGCTTCTGCCGCAGCGGCAGGTGTGAGATCTTTAACCTGTATGAAGCACGTAGGTATGAATGTGGCTTCTGACGTTTTAATGACCCTGGCCTACGTTGGCGTTAAGGGAGGCATGGTGATCATTACAGCGGATGACCCTTCCATGCACTCAAGCCAGAATGAACAGGATAACAGGATATATGCCAGATTTTCCAACCTTCCAATGCTTGAGCCAACCTCTCCCCAAGAGGCCAAGGATATGACAATCAAGGCCTTTGATATTTCAGAAGAACTTGAGCTTCCTGTAATCATAAGGACCACAACAAGGACAAGCCATGTAAGGGGGCCTGTTGAGCTTGGTCCTTTGCCTGAAAAAGTCAAAAGGGTTGGAAAGTTTGAGAAAAATCCCAGAAGATGGGTTCCAGTTCCTGCTGTTGCAAGGATTAGGCACAAGGTGCTTTTGGAGCAGGCAGAAAGGGCACAAAAATTTGCTGAGGCATCTGACTTTAATATTGTTATCGGCAAGGGAGAGTTTGGTATCGTGGCTTCAGGGGTTTCTGCCTGCTATGTAGAGGATGCCTTAATGGAGCTTGGGTTAGAGGAAAAGGTGCGTTTTCTTAGACTTGGTTTTCCCTTCCCTTATCCAAAGAGGCTTCTTTCTGAGTTTTTAAAGGGGATTAAAAAGGTTTTGGTTGTTGAAGAGCTTGAGCCTTTTTTGGAAGATGAAATAAAGGTTCTTTTGAAGGACCTTGGACTGTCCATGGAGGTCTATGGAAAGGGAACTGGGGATTTTTCAAGGATGTATGAATTTGACCCCCAGATGGTAAAAAAGGCAATCTCGAGATTTTTAAATGTGGAGCTTGTGGAAGAGGAGATGCCTGATCTATCAAACCTTCCACCCTTGCCCTTAAGGCCACCAACCCTTTGCACTGGATGCCCACACAGGGAGACCTATAATGCAGTAAAAGAGGCCCTTAAAGAGATCGGTGAAGAAGAAAGGGTCATTTATCCAACTGATATTGGCTGCTATACCCTTGGGCTTTTACCACCCATTCAAATGGCTGACTATCTTCTTTGTATGGGGTCAAGCGTTGGAAGCTCAGCAGGTTTTTCCGTTTCAACAGATCAAAAGATAGTCTCTTTCATAGGGGATTCCACCTTTTTTCACTCGGGCATTTCATCCTTGGCAAATGCCTTTCACAATAAACACAAGTTTTGCCTTGTGGTTTTGGACAACAGCACAACGGCCATGACCGGTCATCAGCCAAACCCGGGCATTGAAATTACCCCGCCTGGTTATGACCATCCAAGAATTCCAATTGAAGATGTTGTCAGGGGCCTTGGTATAAAAGAGGTCTATAAGATAAATCCCTATAAAAAGAAATCGGCTGTGGAAACCTTAAGGGAGGCCCTTTCAAAGGACGAGCTAACGGTTGTCATCTCAGAGGCGCCATGCATCCTTTATTACAAAAAGTTCGGAGGTAAGAAGTAATTATGGAATATAAAAAGATACTTTTTACAGGTGTAGGTGGCCAGGGAACCCTTTTGGCTTCAAGGCTTCTTGGCCAGGCGGCAATGAAGACTGGAATGGATGTGAGGGTAAGTGAGGTGCATGGCATGGCCCAAAGGGGCGGAGTCGTTGAGTCAACGGTTATGCTTGGTGGCCTTAAAAGCCCCATAATCTCCAAGGGGCAGGCAGATATTTTGGTAGGCTTTGAGCCTTTAGAGACCTTGCGGGCCCTTGAAAGGTGCTCAAAAAAAAGCGTAGTTATTACAAATACAAATCCCATAGTGCCCATAACAGTAAAGCTTGGGCAATTTGAATATCCAGACATGGATACCTGGTTTGGTTTTATGAAGGAAAACTTTAGGCGCTTCTGTGCCCTTGATGCAGACGCCCTTGCCAAAGAAGCCGGAACTTCAAAGGCAGTGAATATAGTGTTACTGGGAGTTTTAATCGCCTTAAAGGAGATACCAATTGACCGGGAGATGGTTCTTGAGACCATTAAGACAGAGGTCAAGCCAAAATTTGTTGAACCAAACATTAAGGCCTTTGAGCTAGGATACGAGAATGCAAAGTGCTAGACTTTTATCAATCATAAATGGAAGAAAAGGGCCTTTGCTCTCTTTTGTTCTAGCCCTTTTTCTTTTGTTTTTCGTCTCATCCTGCACTGAACGACAAAGAAAGAATCTTAAGCATCTAAAGTCTGATATTATTGGTCTAAAAAGGAAAGTTACTTTATATGATTGTAATGGAAGGGTGATAAGGGAGTGGAAGGGCAGGTTTAAAATCGAAGTTCAGGGCTCTTACATCTCTTTTATTGATGATGATGGTAAAGATATTAAGGTAAGTGGCACTGTTGTAGTTGAAGAGCTTTGATGTATGGGTGAGTGGAAGGCATCTTCCCTAAAACCAATCCTTGAAGCACTTCTTTTTGCAGCAAATTCTCCCTTGGGCCTTAAGGAGCTTCAAGAGATTGTACCTGATGCCCCTTTAATGGTCATAAGAAATGCCCTTTCCATGCTAATGGAAGAATACAAAAGTCAGGGCAAAGGCATTGAGATTGTTGAGGTGGCCAAGGGCTACAGATTTCAGACAAAGGAGGTCTATAAAAGCTGGGTTATAAAGGGTTTAAAAAAAGCTCCTAGAAGACTTGGTCGTGCAGCCCTTGAGACCCTGGCAATAATTGCCTATAAACAACCAATAACAAGGGCAGAAATTGAAAGGATAAGGGGGGTGGATGTAAGCGGTGTATTAAAGCATCTTCTTTCTCTTGAGCTTATCAGAATATCAGGGAGAAAGGATTGTCCTGGACGGCCGTTACTTTATGGCACAACAAGGCGTTTTTTGGAGGTATTTCATTTAAAGGATCTTTCAGAGCTTCCAACTCCTGAAGAGATAAAGGAAGAAGAAAGACCTCAGCAGGTGGCACTTTTTAGGGCCTCCATGTGAAATTGGCGCCTATATTGCTAGTACCTTTGAAACAGGTCAAATGGTGGAGGAGAAAAAATGAAAAGGACAATAAGGGGGTTTTTGTGTTTTTTCTTAATGGGTTTTATTTTTTATCCTCTATCTGCAAGTCCTTCACTTTTTAGTTATAAAAATCAATCGCCATATTCAAAAAGCAAGAGATACACAGCAAAAAGATTTCATATCTATGCAAGAAAAATCTATAGACAAACAGGTTTAAGTAGATTTACTGACTTTCAGACCTTTGAGACAAGTCTTATAGGATATCTTAATCTAAAGAGAAAAGGACTTATAAAGAAGGATGGTCTTCTTGTCCTTATTGATTACGCCCTTCCATCAGATAAAGAGCGTTTTTTTGTAATAGACATCAAAAGAAAAAAGATTCTTTATAAAAGCCTTGTGGCCCACGGCAAATATTCTGGAGAACGGTTTGCTTTTAGTTTTTCAAACAAGCCTGGTTCTTATAAGAGTCCATTGGGATTTTTTATTACCGGGAAGACCTATTGTGGAAAACATGGTATTTCTCTTTTTCTTCAGGGGGTCGAACCAGGGATAAATGATAATGCAGTCAAAAGAAGGATAGTGATTCATGGGGCCGATTATGTATCGAGAAGTTTCATACGAAAATATGGAAGGCTCGGGAGAAGTCTTGGTTGTCCGGCCCTGCCGATGAATATTGCGGATAGTGTCATAAAAACCATTAAAGATGGAAGCTGTGTCTTTATCTTTGGAAGAGACAAAAGATATTTTAAAAGGTCTCAAATTATAAAGGCAAAAGGAGTTCTTAAATACCTTGAAAGCGCAGGCATTTAAAAAGTTTTTTTCCCCATTAATCTTTTTATTTTTTCTTTTTCCCAATCTTTCCTTTTCTAAGACCGATGACGTCTCTGACTTTATTTTAAAAAGATGTCAATATCTTGAACGATTCAGAAATGTTCCTGTCTGCTCAACATGCGTTTCATCTCAGACCACTATTCCTGACTTTTATAGAGATAGAGACTACAGGCCTGCCTGGGACGATGAGAAGAAGATAAGTGAGCTATTTTCTGCTATAAATTCGTCCTATGACCATGGTCTTAATCCAGGTGACTATCACCTCGACGTTCTGAAAAGGCTAAAAAAAAGGATTGAAAAGGGAGAAAGGTCTCCTGAGATTTTGGCAGATTATGATGTCCTTTTGACTGATGCACTGCTAAGACTTAGCTTTCATCTTTTTTATGGAAAAGTTTCTCCTGAAAGTCTCGATCCGGATTGGAATTTTAAAAGGACGCTTTTGAAAAAGGAACCCTACATATTTTTAAAAGAGGTAATTGATTCAGGTAAGATAACTAAAGCCTTAAATAACCTTGTTCCTAAAAGTCCTTATTATAGGGTCTTAAAAAGAGAGCTTAAAAGATACAGAGAATTTGAGAAAAAGGGGTGGCCAAAAGTTCCAGCTGGCAAGACCCTTAAGCTTGGAATGAGGGATGAGCGGATAATAGTTCTAAAAAGGAGGCTTCACTTAGAAGGATTTTATAACATAAAGGATGATTTCAATGTTACGGATAGTTTTGATGAAGGGCTCTTTGATGCAGTAAAGACCTTTCAGGTTCATAATGGCCTTGAGCCTGATGGTGTAGTTGGAAAAAATACAATCCGTGCCCTGAATATCACTCCAAAAAGGAAAGTTGATCAGATAAGGGTCAATCTGGAAAGGGCAAGGTGGATACTTCATGACCTTCCAGAAAGGTTTTTAATAGTAAATATCGCCGGGTTTAAGCTTTATTACTTGGAACATGATAAGAGGGAATGGTCATGTAAGGTCATGGTTGGCAAACCTTACTGGAAAACCCCAGTTTTTAAGGCAACAATGAAATATGTGGTATTAAATCCCTACTGGGTTGTCCCTCCTGGAATATTGAGAAAAGAGGTCATTCCCAAGATAAAAAAGGATCCACAATATCTTAAAAAGAATAATATGGAAATTGTGGACCTTAAAGGAAGGAGAGTTGATCCACAAAAGATTAATTGGGCACGTGTAAATCCAAGACGATTCCCATATATAATTAGGCAAAAGCCTGGGCCCAAAAATGCCCTTGGAAGGATAAAATTCATATTTCCAAACAAGCACTTTGTCTTTTTGCATGATACTCCGGCCAAGGCCCTTTTTGCCAAAAATATGAGGACCTTCAGCCATGGCTGCATTAGAGTGGAAAAGCCCATAGAGCTTGTAAAGATTTTATTTGAAGGCTCAAAGAAGTGGACCTTTGAAAAGATAAAGGAAATAATCGATTCAAAAAAGAACAAGGTCATTCACCTAGAAAGGAAGATACCTGTTCTTGTCCTTTATTGGACAGTTACAAGAAATAAGGATAACTCTATCACGTTTTTGCCAGATATTTACAATAGAGACTACAAGATCCTTCTAGGCCTTGATACCCCTATGGAGCTATCTTTTTTAGGAAAGAAGCTCTGGAATGGATAGGCTCTTAGGTTAATTGGCTTTTTAAGCCATGCAGTTCTAGAAGTTCTGCATGGCAAAAAGGCCAACTCAATATTTCCTCGCCTCCATTTTTTTAAGATATATCTGAATGGCAGTTATGGATGCAGGAGTGACACCTGAGATACGAGAGGCCCTTCCAAGGCTTTCTGGTTGAATTCTTTGAAGTTTTTCAACCACCTCTTTTGATAACCCTGGTATCTTTGAATAATCGATATCTCTTGGAATTTGTAACTGTTCCCATTTCTTAAATCTTTTTATTTCTTCTTCCTGCCTTTTTATGTATCCTTGGTATTTTACTTCGATTTCAACTTGATCTGTTATATCTTCTGAAGGGGGTTGGAGATTCAAGAATTGGCAAAGAGTTTTTATGTTTATTTGTGGTCTTCTTAATAGTTCGTAGGCAGTGGTGGTTTGTCTAATTGGTGATGTATCATGATCTTTAAGGAATTTTTCAAGTTTTTTAGAAGGGGAAATCTTTAAGTTTTTTAGTCTTTCTATAAATTCATTGAAAAGCCTTGTCTTTTTTTGAAACCTTTCCCACTGTTCATCAGAAACAAGGCCGATGCGTCTTCCAATGGGTGTAAGTCTCAAGGCAGCATTGTCTTCTCTTAAAAGGAGCCTATATTCTGCACGGGATGTGAACATTCTATAAGGCTCTTTTGTCCCCTTTGTCACAAGGTCATCTATTAGAACTCCTATATAGGCCTGGCTTCTATCAAGTATCAAAGGCTCTTCCTCTTTTACTGAAAGGGCTGCATTAATTCCTGCCATGATCCCCTGGGCTGCTGCCTCTTCGTAGCCTGATGTGCCATTGATCTGGCCTGCAAAATAAAGTCCTTTTATTAGTCTGGTTTCAAGGGTGGGTTTCAACTGAATGGGATCGCAGTAGTCGTATTCAATTGCATAGCCTGGCCGGAGAATCTTTGCCCTTTCAAGCCCTTTTATGCTTTTTACCATATCTATCTGTACGTCAATGGGAAGGCTTGTGGAGATGCCATTTGGATAGACTTCAACGGTCTTAAGGCCTTCAGGTTCAAGAAAAATCTGGTGTCTTGGCCTGTCTCTGAATCTAAATACCTTATCTTCAATGGAGGGGCAGTATCTTGCCCCGACTCCTTCGATCACGCCTGTAAAAAGCGGTGAGCGGTCAAGGCCCTTGAGGATAACTTCATGGGTCTTTTCATTGGTATATGTTATAAAACAAGGTCTTTGAGGAAGGGGAATTTCATCTGTCATTATAGAAAAATGAGGCGGGGGGAAGTCCCCATCTTGGCGCTCCAAATCGCTATAGTCAATGGTTTTGGCATGAAGCCTAGGGGTAGTGCCTGTCTTTAGCCTGCCCATTTCAAAGCCAAGTTCTTCAAGGCACTTTGAAAGTTTGTTTGAAGGTGGGTCTCCCAGCCTTCCGGCAGGAAAATTTTTTAGGCCAATATGGATGAGTCCCCTCAAAAAGGTCCCTGTTGTTACAATTACCTTGTCTCCATGTATTTCCTGTCCTATTGTGGTTTCAATTCCATACGCTCTCTTATCTTTTACCAAAATACGCGCCACCATTGCCTGGATAATGTCCAGATTTGCCTGTCTTTCAATTACTTCCTTCATTCGAAGTCGATACAGGAGACGATCAGACTGGGCGCGCCTTGCCCGTACAGCCGGGCCCTTTGACATATTTAGCCTTCTAAATTGTATTCCTGTCAAATCGGTATTTTTTGCCATCTCTCCGCCCAGGGCATCTATTTCACAGACAAGGTGCCCCTTGGCAAGCCCGCCAATGGCAGGGTTACAGCTCATTGCAGCTATGCAATCAAGGTTTATGGTAAGAAGACAAGTGGAAATACCAAGTCTAGCCGAGGCCAGGGCAGCTTCACATCCAGCATGGCCTGCGCCCACAACTATGACACCATATTTTTTGGGATAAATGGACATCTCAATATCTAGGTCTTTGCTTTTTGCCAGTAAGATTCAAGGGTCTCAATATCAAGCTCTGCCATTTCCTTTCCGTCTTTAGAGATGGCATCTTCCATTTTATGAAATCTTTTAACAAATTTGTTGAGGGCCTTTTTCAGGGTATCTTCCGGATTAAAGCCAAGTTTTCTAGAAAGATTTGAAACAGTAAAGAGAAGGTCCCCGAGTTCATCTTCTATCTTTTCCTTTTTCTCTTCTGCCAGAGCTATTTTTAATTCATCTATTTCTTCTTCAAGCTTTTTTAAAACGCCTTTTTCATCCTTCCAGTCAAAGCCAACCCTTCCAGCCCGTTCTCCAAGCCTGAAGGCCCTTTGCAGGGCAGGCAGTGCCAGGGGCAGGTTCCCCAAAGCACTTTTTTTCTTACCCTTTTCTTTTGCCTCTTTTCCTTTTATGGCTTGCCAGTTGGTAACTACATCTTCGGCACCATTTATTTTGACATCACCAAATATATGAGGATGCCTTCGAATCATCTTGTCCTTTATCTCTTTTAATGCCGCATTTAGGCTGAACTCTCCTTTTTCTTCATATAGGTCAGCTAGAAAGAGCAAAAGGAAAAAGAGATCTCCCAGTTCTTCTTTAACCTCTTGTGATTCGTTGTTTGAAATGGCCTCATAAAGCTCATAGGCCTCTTCAATCATATATTTTTTTATGGTTTCAGGTGTTTGTTGTCTGTCCCAAGGGCAACCATTAGGTGCCCTAAGTCTTTTTAATACATCTAAAAGATCTGAGAATCCTTGGATTTCTTTTGAATATTTATTTTCCATTTTTGAATCATTTTTTCAAGATATAATAACAGAAGTCATTTAGGATTGCCAAAATAGGTCTAGTATTTGATAACTTATCTCAAGATTAAAAAATAAAAATTAAACGTTAATTCAAATTTTCATTAATTATACTTGTTTTATCCAAATTATACTTAAAATCGTAAAA
>JALXCD010000011.1 GCA_026991135.1 Deltaproteobacteria bacterium
GCTCCCACTTGGATATTCAAATTCAACTGATGCTGTATCTTCAACAGGAATGGAATGATATTTTTTATTTAAAAGGGAGCATTTTACCCTGACGGGCTCTTCTCCCATCCATTCATTTACCAGATAAAATGCATGCCAGCCGTGATCGACAAGGATTCCGCCTCCTGCAGTATTTGGATCTAGCCTCCAGTTGGATGCTGCGTCTTTTTCTCCTACTGCGACAGAAGGCCTTGTGCGGATGACCTTATATTCTATAATTTTGGGTTTCCCTATTTTACTATTTGCACAAATCTCACTTATCTTTTGTGTGATCGGTGAATAGCGCCAGTTATGGACTGTTACTACAGTACAGCTCCCCTTTTCCATCTCTTCCCAGATGGCCAAAAGGTCTTCTTTTGTAAGCACAAGGGGCTTTTCACAAAGGACATGTTTTTTTCGTCTTAGAGCTTCAATTATATATTTTGCATGATGGGCAGGAGGAGTGGATACATCTACAAAATCTATATCTTTAATATCAAAAAGCTCATCAATGGATGTGCAAAATTTTGAGCCAGGAAGAAGGCTATCATTGACCTTTTTTCTTTCAGGGCAACTGTCAAAGACTGCCTCTATTTTTGTCTTAGGATTTCTCTTATATGCCGGGACATGCCCATTTGCTGCAATATGTCCAAACCCTATTATGGCCCCCCTTAACATGGCTTATACCTCTTTTATTCTCTATCTTTCTATCGCCTTTAAGGCCTCTTTTAATATAGAAGCACCTTCAAGTGCCTCATCTTCACTGATTACAAGTGGAGGATTAATCCTAATATTTGATGTATAACACATGCTGATTAAACCCCTGTCTAGGCATTCGTGAAAAAGTCTTCGGGTTATGGATTTATCAAGGGGCTCCTTTGTTTTTTTGTCAGCAACAAGCTCAACTCCGATCATAAGCCCTTCACCCCTTACATCTCCCACAAAGGGGCTTTCTTCCTTGATTTCCATGAGCTTGTTTTTAAGAATTTCCCCCACTCTTTTTGAATTTTCTACAAGCCTTTCCTTTAATATTACCTCTAAAACAGCCCGTCCGGCTGCTGCTGCCATGGGGTTTCCGCCATAACTGGAGGAGCTTCCACTAGGGTTTCCAAAGGGCTTTGCCTTTGCCATTTCCATGGAGCTTACGATTACGCTTAAGGGGAATCCACTTCCAATTCCCTTCCCAAGGGTCATTACATCTGGGATAATGCCATCTCTTTGAACTCCCCACATGTTTCCTGTTCTTCCAAAACCTGTGATCATCTCATCTGCAATCAAAAGTGCATCAAATTCCCTGGCAATTTCCTGGACTGCCGTTATATAACCCTTTGGAGGAACCACATTTCCAGCAGTCCCCTGAATTGGCTCAACAAGGATTGCTGCAATGTTCTGGCATGTCTGCCTTTTTATTCCTTCCCTAAAAAGCTCAAGGCAGGCAAAACCGCACTCAGGATGGGTAAGATTAAGTTGGCATCTATAACAATAGGCATAGGGGCCCGGTAGATAAAGCCCAGGGATCATAGGGCCAAGGCCCACCTTAAAGCTCGTATCTCCCAGAAGGCCAAGGACACCACCAGTTTTGCCATGGAATCCCCCCCAAAAACCGCAAAATTCATATTTGTGTGTAACAGACTTTGCTAACCTGAGGGCTGCCTCGACTGCCTCTGCTCCTCCAGAATACATCTGAACGGCATTAAGTCCTTCTGGAGTTATACTGGTCAAAAGCTCCAAGAATTTTACCCGATTTTCGCTACAGAAACTTCCATAATTGGCCCTTGCAATTTGGTCTGAAAGGATTTTGACATAATGGGGATGGGCATGACCAAGGCTTCCAACACCAATTCCCGCTGTAAAATCAAGATATTTATTGCCGTCCACATCTTCAATCCAGCAGCCTGAAGCCCTTTTGACCACGATCTTTGAAAAAAGGGCAATAGATTGAAGGCCAGGTGCCATGTGCTGGCTTTCTTTATCAAAAAGCTCCTTAGACCTAGGTCCAGGAACCTTAAAGTTGTTAGAATCACTGTTCACCAATAGTCTCCTTTCTATTGTTTAAGTGGAGATTTCAATGGAACGGGCCTTGTCATCATGACATTTTAGTTCAATTTTTGTATTCACCGTGCTCAATTTGTCAAGTAAAAGGGTGGAAATGGCAAAGGACGCCTCTTTTCTAAAAAGTGCAAAGCTTGGCCACGCATTTATGTCAATAATGAATATCTCTCCGTCAGGTCTAACTATGGCATCTCCACCATAAATTTCCAGGTCCATGATTTCCCCAGAAAATTTTACCTTTTGGTATAATTCCGCCCTGGAAAAGGGATACTCCCTAAGATCCTGCTCTTTATGATAAAACCACTTGAACCAGTAATTCCTATTTGAGCTTGAATCCCTTATACAGTAAAATTTTATAATGTCTCCTGGAATATGCTCTTGTATAACCACCTTATCTATCTTTCTTTTAAGAAAACTATCGAGGGCTTGGGATACATCTTTTTTGTATTTTGCAAAAATGACATCTTCTGTCTCTATTGCGTGATAATCACCTCTTTTAAACCAGAGGGGGAGAGAAAACTCATAATCTTTTTCTTTGCTTACAGATATGATCCTGCTTTTAGGGAAAAAATCCACCTTTTCAAAAAGAGCTACCATGTTTTCCCTGAAGGTGTTTTCAACACCTTCAATAGTATTAACAAGCTTACAGCTTGTAGCAGCTTTTATTCGCTTGAGTTTCTCAAGATAGGGAGCCTCTTCACACATAAAAAAGATTAGCCTGGGTGAAAAGTCTATCTCTGCTTTAAGGAATTCATCAGGTTCAAATAAAATGATCTTTTGATGAAGGGCCTTTTCAAGCTCAAGGCTTGTTGCCTTTAAGATGGCTGCATCATCAAATTCCCGTTGAGGCGAGTGAGATTTTTCCCTATATATGCCAAAAATTGTACTGCTAATCATCCTTATCCCTTAAAAGTACAAAAATCAAAAGGTCTTTATACTATGTATGTTTTTTTTAGAGAAGATTTTTTTCCCTTTGGAAAAGGATTTTATTGGCAAGCTCTAGGTCCTCAGGCCTATCAACATCTATGACCTTCCCAAGATCAACTGAAAAGGCAGGGGTCAAGGTGAGGATATATGAAAGAAATGACCGAAGGGCTGGAAACTCTGTCTCTTTTATTTTTTTTATTAGCTTTCCTGGCACATAATAGGCTCCACAGGTAACTGTATCTGTAACTTTATTGCCGAGGGAAATTATTTGTCCGTCTTCCCTTACCTCACAATAAAGGGGCTTTTCATCTTCAATAAAGGTGGTTGTTCCCAAAAATAAAAAATCCTTTTTTTTCTTTATTTCATTTAGGAACTTCTTTAAAGAGCCCCTTCCAAATATGGAATCAACTGTAGTTATAAGAATCCCCTTGTCTTCACTGAGGCCAGATAAGAGGCTTAAAAAACTCTGGCAAGATGTTTCTGTATCCTTACAGATGATTTCAAAGTCCATGTCTTGAAAGTTTTCCTTTAGAAATTCCGAACACCTTTCACAGATGGCAGTTCTAAAGATTATCCTTATACTTTCGATCCCTGCAATCCTGAATTCATCAACTGTCCTTTCTAAAAGGGCCTTCTTGTTCACTTCGATTAAGGGCTTTGGCGTGGTAAGGCCTGCCTTTTTAAAACGGCTTCCATGCCCTGCAGCAATTATTCCGCCAATAATATTCATATCCAGACAATATTTAAGACTTCGGAAATATCTTTTATCACCTGGACGCCTTGAGGCACCTTCACATTCCTCTTATTTTCAGGAGATATCAGGATGGCATCCATTCCAATATCTAAAGCGCCAATGATATCCCTTTTTATATTGTCTCCCACCATAACTGCTTCTTCCGGTGTCACATTGAGGGCCTTTAATCCTTTAAAAAATATTTTTTTGGAAGGCTTAATTGCCCCCACAAGATTTGAATCAACCATTACATCCAGGACATTTATGAGCCCTGTTTCTTTACATATTTCCTTAAGATTTCCGTAATTATTTGATATTATACCAATTTTAAACCTTTTTTTAAGCTTTTTAAGGACTTTCAGATTTCTTTTGAGGTTTTCAAATGAACTGTTCAGGAAGTCTTCTGATACCTTCTTCTGTAGATCAGAAGAAAAACAATTTAGGCCCTCTAAAACCCTTTTTACTTGCTCATAGACAACTTCTGTAAGATTAAAAGAAACAGGATTTTCAAGGGTCAGACTGTCATCTGAATCATAAAAGGCCCTGGAAAACCTTTCAAAATCAACATTCAGTCCATGTCTTTTATAGATTTTATAAAAGTTTTCCTTCCAGGCTATACCTGGGGCATCCAGAGTCCCACCATAGTCAAAAAAGATGGCCTTTTTGCCTTGCATGTTTAAGAGGTCTTTTTATTTGAAATGCACTTATCTGTCTTTTCCAAAAGCTTTTTTATCAGGTCATCAATGGAGTGATCCTTTAAAAAGGCATTGTAATCAGCCCTTTTTACAGATAAGTCATTTACACCCTTGGCAGATACGCTAACTATCTTCCAGCCGTCTTTGGCCTTTGTCAAAAGGTATTTAAAGTCGATTTCCTCTCCATTGCTTTTTACAAGGCTTGAATCAACAAGGACGTGTCCACTCTTATTTAAGATCGCCTTTTTGGTTTTAAAGGATTGCCCAGAAAAGGAATCAAACCTTGAGGCATAGGTGGAAATGGTCATCTTTATAAAGGCATTCATAAAGTCCCTTTTCTTATTTTCATCAAGCTTGGACCAGTGACGTCTTCCCAAGACAATCCTTGAAATGAGCGGGAAGTAAAAGGATTGTTTTATATAATTTTCGAGAAACTTATAACGCTTGCTACAATCCTTACCGTCGTTCCCCATTTTCATTGTTTTGATAAGCCTTTCATGAAGGCCATTTATCACACTTATTGCCTCTTTTGTAGCATTGGTCGAGACTTCCCCGGTTTCCGCCTGTAAATCTTTGGTTAAAAAAGTAATTGTAAGAAATAGAGCCAAAAGAGAAAGGCTAATTCTTTTCATTTTCTTTTCTCCTACCTTTAAAAAGTATCTTTCCCTCTTCTATTTGCCAAAAAATGAGCCCTGGAATGCCAAGGGTAAGCTCTCTAAATCTTTTTGCAAGGGAGAGGCCAAGGGCTATATCCGGTGGAATGCCGAGTATATTTCCAAGTAGCACAAATCCACCTTCTTGTACGCCATAGGCTCCTGGGACAAAAAATACCATACCTCTTATTACCTGGCACAAGCTTTCAATAAGTATTGCCACAAAGATCCCCTTTCCTGTTCCCATGAACTTAAGGGCTATCCACACCTCAAGGGAGCCAGAAAACCAGCCCACAAGCCTCCAGAAACTTGACTTAATGATTATCCATTTTTTTGAGTATAGCTCCATTATGGCCTGGTCAAGGGCCTCTGCATCCATGGCCATGTCTTTAAGTTTTTCTTTGCTCACAAGAAGGGAAAGAAGGTTTAAAAGTTTAGTCCATATGCCTTTTTGCTGGACGAGAAAAAAGCCAAGGGCACCCAGTGATAAAATGGCAGTGGCTATTATTGCCTCTTTTACAAGCCCTTTGTGACCCAAATATATGAGTCCTCCAATTCCAAAGATGGAAAAAAAAAGCTGGGTGATAAGTGCAATAGTAATTTCTACAAGGACACTTGCCCCAGATTCAGAGACTGGATAGCCTCTTGAGGCCAACATCCTTGCCCTTACAAGATCTCCGCCAATCTGAACTGCCGGCAAAAGGGAGTTTATTGATTCTCCAATCCACCTGGCCTTTATAAGAATTCCTAGTCCTGGTGGAGGAGTTGATTTTGTGAAAAGTAATTTCCAGGCTACGGAGTCTAGATAAAGTGGGGCTAAATGGGAGATGGAAACCAGGTAAAGGCCCAAAAACCCGGCAAGTTTGAGGGCATTAAAGACATCTTCAATACCAAAATAGATTATTATGGCAATAAAAAGGGTTATGCCAAGGACAAAGAGGATATAGGCGCTTTTTTTAAAGGACATTAATCTAAAAGGCCCCTTTCTTTGAACCAGTTTACTGCATCTCTAAGGGCCTCTTTGGCAGGTCTTGGGTTGTAGCCCAATTCCTTTATGGCACGTTTGCTTGTAAAGAACATCCTTTTCTTGGCAAGTTTTACTCCATCTACAGTTACCATTGGCTCTTTTCCTGTAATCCGTGATATAGCCTCAGCAATATATGCTACCGGCATTATAAGATTGTGGGGAAGCTTTATTCTTGGGGGCCTTTTGCCTGATATTCGTGCAACTTCCGTAAAGATTTCTTTAAGGGTCATGTTTTCCCCACCTAGAATGTACCTTCTGCCTGTCGTACCCTTTTTAAGGGCAAGGATATGTCCTTCTGCCACGTCATCTACATGAACAATGTTGAGTCCTGTATCTACATAGGCAGGCATTTTCCCTTGGGCTGCTTCAAGTATCATCCTTCCTGTTGGCGTTGGTTTAATGTCTCCAGGGCCTACAGGAGTGGAAGGATTTACTATAACTGCATCGAGTCCCTTTTCCGTGACCATCTTTTTGACTTCCCGTTCTGCAAGAAACTTAGATTTTTTGTAGTGTCCTATCATATCGTCAAGGGTTACTGGTGTTTCTTCATCAGCCGGTGTTCCATATGGATTAAGCCCAAGGGTTGCGACACTGCTGGTATAAACAATTCTTTTTATATCAGCTTCAAGGGCCGCCAACATTATATTCTTTGTGCCTTCAACATTGTTAGCATAAATTTCTTCTGGTTTGGGCACCCAAAGTCTGTAATCAGCAGCCACATGAAATAGGAACTCATAGCCCTTTAGTGAATCGATAAGGCTTTTGTAATCCTTGAGATCCCCATAATGAATTTTACAGTCAATGCCCTTTACATTTGAAAGGTCACTATTTTCTCTGACAAGAATCCCGACTTTAAAGCCCTCTTTTAAGAGTCTTTTTACTAGATTTGAACCCACAAAGCCTGTTGCCCCAGTTACAAATGCCTTCATTATTTATTCCTGTTTTAAGTCCTTTTGCATAATTCCGAATAGAATATTGAGTAGCAATTCAGGTTGGCTCCTTGTAAATGTCAGACCTGTGCTATATAATCCGTTTCAGTCATGAGCTAATTACTATTTGATTTCGAATTTGTAAATAAAAGGAATAAGGCCATGAAAAAACTGTGCTATCTTCTTATCTTTGCTGTTTTATTTTTCTTATTTACTCTACTAAATCCTGCCTTTTCTGGTGATGAAAAAACTGTTGATTCACAGGGAACAAATGAAAAGAAAGCAGTAAGTGAACTTTCTGATATTACAGGCCAGGAATATTTTTATGAAGATATGGGCGAAATAGAAGAAGAACAGGATATTTCAGATCCTTTCGAGCCAGTAAATCGGGTCTTTTTCCAGTTTAACGACAGGCTTTATTTCTGGGGAGTAAAACCCCTTTGTAAGGCCTATAACAAAGTAATGCCTGAAAAGGCAAGGAGAGGAATCAAGTCCTTTTTTTCCTATGTAAATACCCCTGTTAGAGCTGCCAACTGTATCTTGCAGGGTAAGTTTAAGGGTTTTGTACGGGAAGTCGCCAGGTTCATTATTAACACTACTGCAGGCTGTTTAGGATTTAGAGATGCAGCCTTTGAAGATTATCATATAGAAAAAAACCAGGAAGATTTTGGCCAGACTTTAGGATTTTATGGTATTGGTTTTGGGCCATACCTGGTAATTCCACTTATTGGGCCTAGTTCTATTAGAGATGGTGTAGGTCGTTTTGCCGATGCCTTTGCCTATGTCCCGAATTATTATATGGACTTTTGGGCCTCTAGTGGAAGATCTGCCTTTGAAGTTGTGAATGAAGTGTCCCTGGAACTTGGTGAATATGAAAGTTTTAAAGAGACCGCTATTGATCCTTATGTGTCAATCCGTCAGGCTTATTATCAGTACAGAAAAAAACAGGTAGAAAAGTAGAAACCTTGCCAAGGAAAAGGGTTTGTGTATTGATGGCCCTGCCGCAAGAAGGGAGGGCCATTTTTGGTTCAAGGGGATGGGAACTCAGAGAAGATCTTGCTATTAAAAGGCGAACTCAAAAAGACAAGGAAACTACAATTTTTATAACAGGCCAAGGTCGAGAAAAAATAAATAATTCGTTAAAAAAAATCCTGAGTACCAGCAACTTTTCCATTTTTATAAATATTGGGGTTTGTGGAGGGCTTAGAGGTGATTTTTTAACAGGAGATATTATTAGCCCAGAAGAAATTATATTTCAAGAAAAGGCCCTGAAAATAGATAAAAAAATCAAAAAGAGACTAGATAGAGCACTTTTAAAAAATGGGTTTAAAGTTAATTCAGGAAGGCTTTTGACCTCAATAGATGTAGTCTTTGACCCAGAAGATAAGTCCAGGCTTTACAGGGAAAAGAATTGTCTTGCCGTAGATATGGAGTCCTTTTTTATTGGACAGACTTTAAAGGACTTAGCCTTCCCTTTTTACTGTTTAAAGGCTATCTCAGATACTGCGGACCATCCAATCTCGAAAGAAATAGTTTCTTGTTTAAAAGAAGATGGGAATGTGGATTATTTAAGCTTGTTAAGACTTATTTTTTTTCATCCTACCCAATTGTCCAGCCTTGTTAAAATGGGAGTTGGCTTTAAAAGGGCAACTTCATCCTTAAGAAGGGCATTTTATATTGTGGAAGCTGCCCTATAGATCAAATTTTTAAGATTTAATGGGCTTAATCAGTAAATATTTCTAGGACTTCGTATGTCTTTAGGCCAGAAGGAGAGTGAAATTCCACTTCATCTCCCTCTTCCTTTCCTAAAAGGGCCATACCAAGAGGGGATTGAATTGAAATTTTTCCCTCTTTTATATCTGATTCATCTGGGCCAACAAGCTGATACACTACCTCTTCGCCTGTATCAAGGTTCTCAAGGCGCACCTTTACACCAAAGACCACCTTTTCACAGGACTGATTTGAACAATCGATTACCTCTGCAGATGCTAGTTTGCTATTAAGATATTGTATCCTCGCTTCAATCTGACCTTGTCTTTCTTTAGCCGCATGATATTCTGCATTTTCTGAAAGGTCTCCATGGGCCCTTGCCTCTTCTATTGCCTTTATGACTTCGTGTCGCTCCACCCTTTCAAGATGTTCAAGCTCTTTTTTAAGTCTTTCATATCCTTCTTTGGTTATCGGCGTCCTTTCCATCCTTTCTAAACCTCTTTTGCCTGGCTTTCTAAATACAAAAAGACTGCCAGAAGAGGCAGTCTTTTTTAAAAAATTGCTATTCTTTAGTTCAATAAATTAACAAATAATTTCCAATATGCAATAGTCAATGTTTTTTATAACGTCCAGGGTCACTTGCCGCTATGGAGCAAGGTCGAAGGCCGGGGCGGAATAGCGGTCAAGTGCACCCGTTTTTTATGTAATTATTTGTTTTAGATGGTACATCTTTTTAAATGATCAACTATAACATTAGGGAACTTCTGAGGCGAAATACTATCATCAAACAGCCACGAAAAATAATGAGTTGTTAGATACCTGATGTCCCACATGGAGTAAATCGACTCTCCTACCCATATATATATTTGAGGAGTATTCGTAAAAAAAGCCCGCCAATCTCCTATAATTGGAGAGAAAACTTTTGCAACCTTTCTTTTTTTAAATGCACTTTTCTTGAGAAGCATATGCTTACTTCCATTACTTAAGTCCCTAAAGGCATACAATAAATCAAGCATTTCGCTATGCGTTCTGCCTTTTTTTTCTAAAGCGAATTTAGGACGCTGCGGATCTTTATCTAGCCAATCATTAAATAAGTGCCAAGCAGTCACAAAAAAATTAAAACAGTCATATGGATGATAATTCTCACCTACTTTGTGGCCTTCGTAAAGTAATTTTAAAAACATGTCATATGAAGTTTCAATGCCATAATTTAACTGTTTATTTAAGAAGTTATTACTTTTATTCGTCATAACCGTCAAATATACAAAGAAGATGCTTAAAAAAATTCTCATTAGCACTTCATTCCATACATGATCTTCACTATGCATATTTAAAACATAACTCATTCTTATTTTGTTGAATAACTTTTTAGCATTGACTTAATAAGCCTTTCATGCATCTTTTCGTCAATGA
The DNA here is from genome assembly GCA_026991135.1 of Deltaproteobacteria bacterium. Classification (GTDB taxonomy): domain Bacteria; phylum Desulfobacterota; class Dissulfuribacteria; order Dissulfuribacterales; family QOAL01; genus JAADCZ01. The sequence continues at coordinate 10,158 of JALXCD010000011.1, forward strand.
TCTCTAGCTCTTTTTTCTTATTAAAAAGTCCACTCTGGTTATGACATGACATGCATATCCCAACCCTTTTTATTCTCTTTATTTCATCTTTATTAAATGGCCTTGCCCCTACGTGACTAGTGGCCTGAAGTTGAGTTCCATTTTCGGAAACTATCCTTTCAAGGCTAAAATCAATAGGAAGTCCGTTTTCCTTAGAATCATAAATCCCCATTCCAAGGCCCAATGCCTTGGGATTTGAATGACAATCTTCACAAGTTCTTGCTCTTTTGCTTATAGTATGCGGCTGGATGGGATTTGTGGCAATGGCCCAGATACCATCAAGTGTTTTAAATATCTTGTTATAAATCTTACATTTTCCGTCAGGCCCTATCTGAGTGAAGATAACCTGACACCCTGGGATAAAAGGGCTTACCTTGTCCTCAGAATTTATTCCAAGTGAAGGGCGTTCCCAGCGGATAAATGACCTTGTCTCCCACCATTTATAAGCAGTCTTTTTTCTGTTTTTTGCCCTGCCACTCTGGGTAGGGTCAGAAGAAATTTTTGTATCGAGCCAGTCAAATGAATGAGTGCTTTCATCTTGCTGGGCATGGCATCCATAGCACTGCGGGGCCCACGGGGCGTGACACGCATAACATTCAAGCCTTTCCATGTGTGCCCTATTCCCCATTGAAGCCTTTGCCCTTTTATTTTTACCGCGAATTATGTCAAAGACCTGTGGAACCTTATGTATTTTCCCCCTTTTTGAGAATAGTATTATTTTATCCTTTTTCTTTTTCAGATTTTTTAAATGGTTTCCCCAGGAAGTTTTTAGATTGCTTTTCTTGTTCATTGTGCCGTGGCAGTCCTGGCATTCAATCTCAACTGCCTGCTCCTTTTTGCTGTAGATGTTTCCGTCACCATGAACATCTGCTTCTGTATGACAGTCTATGCAGTAAAGGCCCTTTTTGTAATGGAGATCAGGGGTAAGATGATTGTAATATTTCCCATGAATCTTTTTTCCGCCCTTTTCTCCTGGTTTACACGACCATGGAGAGGCATATCCGTCAGACTCAATGGTGCCTATGAAGCTTACGCCAGTTCGGCCGCCTCTATTGTGGCAATGGATACACTGAAAGGGCGGGATGATAGTTGTAATGGTATGGACCCTCGGTCTTGGAACCGGCCTTGGACCTGGGCTTTTCCCCTTTATAGCACTGTCATTTCCCTTGTATTTACCATCATTGTCATAGATTATGTGACAGGCCGCACAGCCGCTTGCCCTGTAGTCTCCATATCTTTCTGCTCCATAGCTCCAGAGGTGACACCTCAAACATTCCTCCCTTAGGTAATCGTCAGAAGGAGAATTATTGGGGCTTTCGTGGACATTGGGGTCAAAGGAAGGAAGGGCTTTAAGTAATGGCCGAGCCCCCTTTTCCCTCGGAACCAGGCCATCAAGGTCCTTTATTTCATAATTGGCGTATATTGCATTTTTGGTCTTTTGTGCGCCAAAAAGATATCTTGTTGCGCTAATGATTCCTGCACTTGTGGCATGAAGGGATTTTTTTGACCTTTCAAGTATGTCTTTGTGACAAACGCCACAGGTCTTGTGAGCAACTCTATAGTCTGACGGATTTCTCCAAAGCCCCATGTGGGCCTCTTTTTGGGCAGATGCACCTGGGTTACCCCTGTGGCAAAAATCACATTCAAGTCCATTCATTGTATCTATTCTTGAGATTTGCTCTATTCCCTTATGGCAGGTGGTACATTTTGCAAAAAGAGGCCCTTTTATTAAAAAAACTAATGAAATCAAAATAAAAAGGATGAGTATTTGGCTTTTCATTCAAACTTTCCTTTCTTTCCTTTTTTGAAAAAGCCTGCATTTGTCATTTGACGCCCTTTTTACTAAAAGACAAGGATAAAGCCTTCCCTTAAATCCAAATGCCTTGCAACCATAAGGGTGCTTAGACTCATAGGTTATAAAAAAATGTCTGCAAGCCTTACAGATAGGGCTTTGCTTATTTCTTTTTGTGAAAAATGATCCTTTTATCATAGGAGATTAGATATAGCTCAAGGTCCTGGCTATTTGCCAGAAAGTCCTTGAGCCTTAAAAAGGCCTTCTCACATATCCCTTCTACAACCTCTTTTTTGTCCTTTAGTAAAATTCCAAGCATCTGTCTGACAGTATTAAAAGAGCTTTTTTGAAACCTGTATCCAAAATTTTTTTCAATGAATTTTTGGGCATCTTGCGGATCAAGGGCGCCAAACCGGACATGGGTATGATCCCAGCCCATAGCCATTTTTACTAGTTTTGACCATTGGCATCCAAGGATTATCCTTTTAAAAGGCCGTTTCGCCGCCTCTTTCAGGGAATAGCCTACATAATCCCCCATTGAGATAAAGGCATCTTCTTTTAATTTAAGCTCCTTCATTAGGGCTGATTCACTGCTTCTTCCAGTTGTTAGACAAATGGTATCAAGGTCCACTGCCAGGGCCACATCCATAGATACAGAGATAGTTGCACACCAGGCGGCCTGGGAGATGGGTTTAACAATCCCTGTGGTCCCGAGGATGGAAATACCTCCCACTATTCCAAGCCTTTTATTAAGGGTCTTTTCAGAAAGTTTTTTTCCATCAGGAACGTGGATGGTGACTGTTATCTTTTTTATGTGGTTCATGTCAGTTAGCGCTGAAAAGACGGCATCTTTTATCATCATCCTTGGGACAGGGTTGATTGCAGGCTCCCCCGGTGCTACCGAAAGTCCTGGCTTTGTTACAATTCCTACACCTTCACCACCCCTTATTTCCACCCTTGGCCCCTTGTCCATATTTTTTTGATCTGTTGAGGGTTCAATTTCAACTTCACTGATTATCCTTGCCATGTGTGTAACATCAGGGTCATCACCTGCATCTTTTATTATGCTTGCCCGTGCCTTTAAAGGGCCAAGGTATTTTGTATCTTCAATTTTGAGTTTCCTTTTTTGGCCATCAGGAAAATCAATTTCTACCTGTTTCACCCTTTGCACTTTTTGGATCAGGACAAGACAGGCCGCCTTTGAGGCGGCGGCAGCACAGGCGCCAGTGGTGAAACCTTCTCTTAGTTTCTTTTTTTGTTTCATGTGGAACAGGATTCTAGATAGGTCTTGTCCTTATGGGCCTTCTTCTGTCTCCCGGTATTAAAAGAGATACCTTTGTGCCTTTATTAAAGGTGGATTCTATCTCTACAGTCCCTTCTAGCTCTTCTATTATCCTTTTTGTGAAGGTAAGCCCCATGCCAATATGTCCTGTTTTTGTGGTAAAAAATGGGTGAAATATTCTTTCCATCAAAGGAGGCCTTATGCCACAGCCAAAGTCCTTCACTATAATCTTTAGCTCTTTTTTTCGGGAATGGCCCTTTTCAAAAGAAATCTTTATTTCTTGAGGCCTTTTGACTTCATAAAAGGATTCACATGCATTCTGGATAACCGGTTCGATGGCCCTTTTTAAAAGCACAAGATCTGTCACTATGGAAATGTCATTTGGGATTGAGGAATCAAACTTTACATCTGTATTGAAGATCCTTGCCGTATCTCCTGAAACCTTGGCAACGAATTCAATGATATCAGAAGACTTGTAAATGGAAAAACGGGGTTTTGGAAGTTGTATAAAGTCAGTGAGTTCATCAAGCAAAATCTCAAGGCGTCTTGCCTCGTCCATGATAATTCTGACGTATTCAGGCCTTTCAACATTTGTCTTTAAGAGCCTTCTTGCAAATCCTCCAATGGCAAGGACAGGGTTTCTTATTTGGTGGCTAATATCATCAAGCATTCTTCCAAGATAGACCATTCGTTCCGATTTCTTGAGGACCCTTTCAACACCCTTAAGCCTTGTAAGGTCATTTATTGTGACTACATAGGCCTTGTTCCCGTCAAGCTTCCACAAGGACACGGAAAGAAGGGCCATAAATTTATCTTTTTCACCCCTTTTTAAAAGGACCTCTCCTTCAAATTCTCCCTGAAGGTCTGAAAGTTTTATGATGTTTGTGGAAAGGATTTCTTGATCCTCTTTGAGAAATAGGTCCTTGAACTTTAGACCGATAATTTCTTGATCGACTCCAAGAAGGGATCTTGCCTTTGAATTGGCAAAGATAATTTTTGTTTTTTCATCAAGTATAATTATGCCGCTATTTATGGCATCAAGTATGAGGTGGATTATTTTTTGATCGCTTGAAACAGCATGGGTGAGACTTTCAAAGTCCATGAAAATTAATCTGTCCTTTTGATTATAAGGTGCCCTCTGTAATTAAAGGCATTCCATCCTTCTAACAACAAGATGGTAGTAAAATCATCTGTTATTAGCAAGGGGCCTTTTAATCTGGTGGCTTCATTAATTTTTTTCCTTGAAATAACAGGTATCTCTGCATCTTTTTCAGGTAAACAAACTAGAGTCCTTTCAGCATCCCCAAGATCCATATCCTTGAGTGTTTGAAAATCAGGCCCTTTTTTAATCTCTTTAAAAAATTTTTCCCTTACTTTTCTTTCAACTATAAGTCTTGTTCTGACAGAAGTGATTTCAAGAGGGGTGTCTGTCAAAAAATAGCCATAAAGCTTTTTATGCTCTTTAAAAAAATCTTCTATCCATTTTCTTGAATAGGGAATCATGAGTTCAAAAGATTGCCCTTCATATCTCACATCCAGAAATATCTCTTCCCTTTTACCTCCATTTTCTCCAATGTAACCAGAGTAGGATGAATAGATATTGTCTTTTAACTCTTGTATTGTGGAGACAAGCTCATTTTCTTTTTCTTCCTTTCCGGGGATGACCTTTAAAAAGAGACTCTTTGATCTTTCAAAGATGAGGTCTGAAAAGGCAAGACCCACTGCAGAAAAGATCCCTGCAAAGTCGGGGACTATCACTTCTTCAATGTCTAGCTCATTTGCCACCTCAAGGGCATGAAGGCCTGCTGCCCCTCCAAAGCTCATAAGGGTAAAACGCCGTGGGTCATAGCCCCTTTCTATGGATACCTCTCTAACCGCCTGTACCATATTTGTATTGACAAGCCTTATAATTCCAAGGGCGGTCTCCTTTGGAGTAAGACCAAGCCTTTGGCCTAGCTCGTTCAAAAGTTCCTCTACCCTTTCTTCAAAAAGATTCATTCTTCCGCCAAGGAATTTCTCACCCTTGAGCCTTCCCAGGAAAAGGTTTGCATCTGTCACGGTTATCCTGTTGCCCTTTCCGTAACAGACAGGTCCTGGGTCTGCCCCTGCGCTTTCAGGGCCTACTTTCAAAAGCCCCCCTTTGTCTATCCAGGCTATGGAGCCTCCTCCTGCACCAACTGTATGAACGTCAATCATGGGGAGATTTATGGGATAACCCTCTATCTTGTAATCTTTTGTAAAAAGAAGTCTTCCAGGGCAAAGAGACACATCTGTTGAGGTTCCGCCCATGTCAAATGTGATGATATCAGGCCGTCCCAGGGCCTTACCAAGTTCAATTGCAGAAAGGACTCCGCCTGCAGGCCCAGAAAGAATGGTAGTGACTGCTACTTTTCCAACCTCTCTTGCAGGCTGGCACCCACCCCCTGACTGCTGAACAAAGATATTCGCATTTTTTAGTTCATCCTGAAGCTTCTTTGTATAGTTGCCAACGATGGGGCCAAGATAGGCATTGATGACGGTTGTACTTGTCCTTTCAAACTCCCTGAACTCAGGAAGAAGCCTTGATGAAAGACAGGGATTAAGCCCTTTTTTTTCTAGAAATTTTCCGAGTCTTTCTTCATTTTCAGGATTTTTGTAAGAATGGAGAAAGGATATGGCAATGGCCTCATATCCTTTCTCCTTGATAAAATTAAGGGCCTTTTCCAGTTCCCTTTTTGAAAGAGCCTTTAAAATCTCTCCCCTGGCATCTGTCCTTTCTTCAATGCCAAGGCAATCTGTCCTTTCAATTATGTTAGGCGGCCTTTCCACCATAAGGTCATAGAGGCTAGGCCTTGCCTGCCTTCCAATAAAAAGACAGTCCTCAAAGCCCTTGGTAATTAAAAGGCATGTCCTTGCCCCCTTTCTTTCAAGGAAGGCGTTTGTGCCAACGGTTGTGCCGTGAACTATTTCCAGAGGTTTTTCTTTAAAATTGGGAAGTAGCTCCTTTAGCCCCTCCAAAATGGCCCTTGACGGGTCCCTTGGGGTGGAAAGGACTTTCCATCTCTTTATCTTCCCATCTTTTTCAAGGAGGATAAAATCCGTAAAGGTGCCACCGGTATCTATTCCAAGTATGAAATCGGCCATGTCCTAGTCCAGAAGCACCCTTTTTATTTCAAGGTCCTTTAGGTCAACTGTGGCAAAGCCAGCCTGCTGTTTTTTGCCAAGGATCTCACCGGGATTTAATAGGGTGCAGTTTTTTAACCTCTCCTTGTGCCAAAGGTGGGTGTGGCCAAAAAGGACAAGGTCATATTCCCCTGACTTTGCTATCTTTCTTGCAAGTAACGGGTCGTGGATAAAGCCTATCCTTTTTCCTGATATCTCAAGCTCTCCAAACCAGCCGTGGAAGCAGACCTTGTCCCCAAGGAGGGCAAGGCGCTTAAAGAAAAGCATCTGGTCTCCATTGTTGTTTCCGTAGATGAGATGAAAGGTCCCATGGAAGATATCTAGCTCTTCAAGCATAAAGGGTGAGATGAGGTCTCCAAGGTGTATAACATGCCGGATATCAAGTTCTTCAAGCTTTTTTAAGGCCCTTTGGAAGTTCCAGATGTGATCATGGCTGTCACTCATTACCGCAATCTTCATGGACGTCTAACCCCTTTTCAAAGTTAAGAAGCATCTGTTTAATATTAATTCCAGCAGAAAAGCCAGTAAGGGAGCCATTTTTCCCTATGACCCTATGGCAGGGAATAATAATTGGCAAGGGGTTTTGTTTCAATGCCTGGCCAATGGCACGTGGAGATGAAATTCTTATATTTTTGGCAACTTCACCATAGGTCTTGGTCAACCCTGGAGGTATCTTTCTTACCTCTTCCCATACCCTTTTTTGAAAAGAAGTTCCTGAAATCTCGAATAAAAGGCCCGATAGATCAGGGTGTCTCTCAGTTAATGCCCTTAAAAGAAAAGGGGAAAATCGTTTTTCTTCTGGCCATGTTTTTTCAAAGGCTTCTTTGAGACCTATCCTTTTTATTTTCCCATTTTCCAGAAAAAACTCTACCAAAAGCGTCCCTTCACTTCCAAGCTCAAGGATCTCGCAGAGGGTTTCAGTGCTCATACCCTTTAAAGGTTATATCCATCTCTTTCCCGTCCCTTTCAAGAACAACACCTTCTCCCCTTTCCATCTTTCCAATAAAAAAGGGCCTTCTTCCAATAACTTTAGCTGCCCTTTTTTCCATTTCCCTTGCCTGTTCGGGGGATATGGTCCACATAAGCTCAAAATCTTCTCCTGAAAAAAGGGCAAGATCAAGGGCAGATTTTTTTGTCATCTTTGAAAAAAGCAAAAGAGGGCGGGAAATGGGGATGTCCTTGGCAAATATCCTTGCGCAAAGTCCGCTTTCCCTGGCAATATGGGAAAGGTCAGTGGACATTCCATCGGAAACATCTATCATTGCATTTACGCCAAGGCCTGAAAGGAGTCTTCCCAGTTTAAGGCGAGGTGTCGGGTCAAGATACCTTAAAATCAAATGTCTTTTAACAGGTCTTGGCAGCAGGTGCCTTTTATAAGACCGATTCTCCAATATCTTAAGTCCTGCCCCTGCCTCACCTACATAACCGGATACATAGATATAGTCTCCCTCTTTGGCCCCACTCCTATAAATGGCCCTTTCCTTTTCGATAAATCCAAGAAGCGTAAGGGTAAGCCCAAGCCTTCTATCTTTTAAGGATACAGTATCTCCTCCTATTAGCCTTATTCCAAAGTTTGTTAATTGCGAAAGAAGCCCTTTTTTAAACTCTTCCCAAAAGGGAGAATCAAGATCTTTTAATTGGGATGGAACCTCAAGATTTAAAAGTGCAGCAAAGGGCATCCCTCCCATTGCTGCAATATCACTTACATTTACAGAGATAAGTTTTCTTGCAAGAAACTCTGGGGGAAAATAACTCAATCTAAAATGCGTTCCCTCCACCATGGTGTCTGTAGTTATGATTAGATTTCTCCCTGAAGGAGATGCCAATTCTGCACAATCATCCCCAATGCCCTTGACAATGAATTCGTAAAGGTTTTCCCTGTCTAATTTCTCACAGGTTCTTTTAATTTGTTCAATGAGTTTGAGTTCCAAGATAAATTTTTCTATATATTCCTAACTCAGGATAATGAAAACAAACAATTAATTTTGTCAAAAAAGGAGGACCACTTAAGGTTAACTGCCCCCGTTTGGTGAAAGTCATTCTTCTTTAAACAATTTTAGAGCATTTATGAAACGAAAGTCTTTGACATTGTAAGTCCATAAAAGGATGTCATAATAAATTGCAATAGAGGCTATCAATGCATCTGGTATTTTAAGTCCATGACTTTTTGAGTGGTTTTCTATTAACTCTATTGCTATTTGAGTAATATCTTCATTTAGCAATAATATATTAAATTCACTTAAAGCTCTTTTGATTTTATTAAGTTCCCTCTTATTAAGAGCGCCATAAAATAGTTCCATTAAAGTAATGGCGCTTATTGCAATATTTTCGGAATTGATTTTATCAAAGAAATTCTTCGTCGCTTCATTGCCTTTCAAGTATTCAATTATTACATCTGTATCACATAAGATTTTTACACTCTCCATGCCTTTTCTCTCAATGTTTCCTTTGTAATATCTCTATCTTTCCAAATCCCAAAAATTTCATCTATTTTTAATGAAGCTCTTTTTTTTCTTCGTTTTTGAGCCTCTCCAATCTTTACAAAAGATAGCTGGCTTAAAAACTTCATCAAAGCCTTTCCTTCTTTATTATCTTCAATTTCCAAAATGAAACGCATAAGTTGTTCTCCTTCTTAAATTTTATATTCTAACATGTATTTATGCGATTATAATTTATCTGCAAGCTGTTTTATTTGGTTTATCTGGATCTAAAGCTCCGCTGATGAAAAGATATAATGTGAGTTTAAAATTATGCCGGAAGAATCATATTCTTTCCCCCTTTTTGCCGCTCTGAGCACAGAAGGCCGAAGGTCTTAAAAAGGCCCCCGACGGGGGTGGCGACATGGATGTCGCCATCGGCCGTAGGGTCATGGATGACCCTTTGGCCGACCAAGACCCGATGCCTTCTGTGCGCAAGGCCAAAAGCGGCAATGGGGGCGGTTTTCTTTGGTTCGTTTCTTTTGACGGCAAAAGAAATGAACAAAAAAATCATCCCACGATTTCAAGCTCACTAAAAAAATACTTTATCTCTGTTGCAGCGGTTTCAGGTGCATCTGAGCCATGGACCACGTTTTTTTCAATATCTGTTGCAAAGTCTGCCCTTATTGTCCCTGGTTCTGCCTCTTTGTAATTGGTAGCGCCCATGAGCTTTCTGTATCTTGAAATGATGTTTTCCCCTTCAAGGACCATGACAACGATTGGGCCAGAGGACATGAAATCCGTAAGGCTGTCGAAAAAGGGCTTGTCCTTGTGGACGGCATAAAAGCCCTTTGCTATATCCTTTGTCATGTGAATCATCTTCATTGCCACAATCTTTATGCCTTCTTTTTCAAGCCTTTTTATTACCTCTCCAATGAGTCCACGCTTTACTCCATCTGGTTTGATGATAGAAAGTGTCCTTTCCATAAATTCCTCCTTTTTTGTTTGTATTTAAATCCTGTTGGCAGCAAGGTTATAACCCAAAGGCATGGGGTTTTAAACCATAACTTTTAATATTCTGAAATAACCCAGGTGATTCCTATCAGGTTAAATATCTTTTTTCTTTAACATGAGGATATAGCAGAAAAAGGGGCCACCCAAGAGGGTGGTGATGACACCCACCGGGATTTCTTCTCCTCCAGGCAAGATATTCTCAGCAAGGATGTCAGATGCCACCATTAAGAGTGCGCCTAATATGGCAGAGCCAACAAGAAGCCTTTTATGGTCTGGTCCCTGTATGAGGCGCAAAAGGTGTGGGACAACAAGTCCAATAAATCCAATGACTCCACTTACGGCAACGGCGGCAGAAGTGGCAAGGCAGGCGGCAATAAGAAGGATAAGCCTTATTTTGTTTACATCAACTCCAAGGTGATATGCTTCAAGGTCTCCAAGAGACATTATGTCAAGCTCCCTTGAAAAACGCAAAAAAACAGCCAGAGAAATTATAATGTATGGTAGGGCAAAATAGACATGTATCCATCCTCTTCCAGAAAAGCTTCCAAGCATCCAGAAAACGATGGCCGATAGGCTTTCTTCTTCCAGGCTTTTAAAAAGGCTTATGAGTGCAGAAAGAAAGGTGCTTACCACAATGCCTGCAAGAATCATCTGGGCCGGCCGGAATGTGCCATTTGTTCTAGAAAGGGACAGCACCACCAAAAGGGCCAGAAGCGCTCCCAGCATGCAGATTACTGGCAAAAGCCCAAGCCCTCCAAGGCTCCAGCCGATATTTATCCCAAGGATCATGGCGACTGTGGCTCCAAAGGCGGCCCCTGTTGACACCCCAAGGGTAAAGGGGTCTGCAAGGGGATTTCTTAAAAGACCTTGAAAGACAACGCCAGCACAGGATAGGCTTACCCCCACAATTGTGGCAAGAATCAGCCTGGACAGGCGAATCTTGAAGATAATTGCCTTTAAAAAATCGGAATTTTCTCCTGCCTCTCCAAAAAATACAACCCTTAAAAAATCCTTAAAAGGGATATGATAGGGTCCATACCAAAGTCCAAAAAAGATAGACAGCACATAAAGGCCTAGAAATATTGTCCAAAGGATATTTATCTTTTTGATATCTGCCATAAAATATCAAGATATCATCTTTTTACCTTTATCAGGATGAGTTCTTCATTGTTATGTGACCTGTATGCCCTTGCCGCAATGTATTTTCCGTCCGGAGACCATGAAGGAACACCATAGTTTATGGCCCCAGATGCAATAACCCATGTCCTTTTGGGGTTTGAAAGGTCAATTATTACAATCCTTGGCATGGAGTTTACAGGCGTCTGGATGCCTGCCGCAAAGGCATGGTCAGGAGACAGGGTCATATTGTATATCCTCAGGTCTCCGGAAACTTCGTAAACAGAAGTCCCGTCTAGCCTTGATATTTTCCATCTGTATGAATTGTTGCGAGATTTTGTAGGCTCTAAAAGCAGCTGCCAATCTGGAGTAATTGAAAGGCCAAGATAATTTACATTTCCAAGGTCTTTAAAAAATTTTGCCTGTTCAACAAGAGGAGAGGTTCCCTTTAGATAAAAAAGTCCTTTTTTCCCCAAAACAGTACCTGAAATCAGGAACTCAGGCTGTCCATTCAGCCGAGCCCCAAGAAGTTTTTGTTTGTCAGATGTAAAACTGAACAGCTTTACAGGCTTCCCGCCTGTAAGTGGCACGCTCATCACCGGCCGGAGATATCCACTTGGGGTCCACAGTGTCAGATTCATTATATAGACCACTGAATTTCCGACTACCCATGCCTCCCTTGCCATCTTGTTTGTTCCGCCGCCCAGAGATCCAAAGGGAGGGTCAGGCGGGGCAGTGATAAGAAACTTTTTACGGCCTGTTTTGATATCGATGCTTACAAGCCCTGGTTCGAAGGCAAGGATTGCCACAAGGGTTCTTCCATCCCTTGACCACGCCATCGGCGGCTGATCCACAAGTCCGAGATTTTTGGCAATGACCTTGGTCTTGGGATTGGAAAAATCGTATGAGCCAGTTGATACCGGAGGTGTATTGGGCTTAGGAGGTGCTACAATTGCAGGTGTTGCCTGAAACTTTATTGTTGTCTGGGCCTTGGTTCCTATGATAAACTCTTGTCTTTCTGGATAGACTCTAATCCCTGTCCCTTTTGCAGTTGCTAAATATCTACCAGGAGCTAGATTAAATTTCCCGGGACCTTGTTGGTTAAAGGTTTGGCCATTTCCTGATATGGTTACAGTAACCTTATATGGAGACACCCCTTGGGCTGAAATCACCAGGTTTAGAGTGCCCAAAAGGTTATTTCTTGCCCTTGAAATCTCTTCACTTGTCCTGCTGATAAGGATTTGAAGGCGATTGAACCGCTGTAGTCTTATGGGTACGATCGCATCTCCAACGAACGGATAGCTGGACAAAGTCGTCATTGCCTGACTGAAAAGCCTCTCGGCAGAAGCCACATCTCCTGTCTTGAGAGCAGCCTGTGCCCTTTTTACGAGATCGAGTGACTTATAGTTTGCATTTAAAAGTCTGCTCCAATCTATATTTTTCTTGCTGATAAGGCTAAAACTGACGGATTCATCTGCATTCTTCATTAAAGCCTTGGTGTTTTCGTATTCTCTGAGCCAGTTGTCTACGTCTCCGCCATATCCGGAAAGGGCCTTTTGGATGTCTTTTTCAACATCACTCACCCCCCATCCGCTTGATTTGAGCGCTTTGAGATCATCGATGAGCCTTTTTTGAAGTTCTAGAAGTTTGTTTCTCCATTTGGTCAAGTCAACCTTTATGCCAGAAAGATCTTTGTCCAAAGGATCATAGATCCTTTTGATCTCGATGTATTTTTCATAGGCATCCACTCCAAAGCCATTACTGCTCAAATTACGAAGTTCTGCCAACTCCTTTTGGATGTCACGAAGCCTTTTCATGTCCATTTTAAGGTCCTTGGCTCCAAAGGGCATCCTTTTCAAAAATTTCTTGTATTCCTTGACATGATTAAGCCACTTGAGACAGCTTAGCTGGAGCCATGAGAGGTTTCCATCGGCATTTTCGAGGGCCTTTAAAGACGCTTCCGTAAAATGGATCAAAAGATATGTCTTTGCCATGTCAGAGACATAGTCCTTTGAGACCTTTTGAGAGGCTGCCCAGTGATGCACTCCAACTGCCTTTTCCAATAGGTCATGGGCAGAAAGAAAGCCCGTCCCTGGCCTTACAAAAAAACTTTCAAGGATTTTGAGCTCTATTGCCAGATTTTTGTCCGAATTATCCAGTCTTCTAAGGGCGTTTGGAACGTCCGATGCGGCCCTTTGCACCTTTTCTTTGAAAGATGATATCCTTTTTCTTTCATCCTCGATATCTGACATTCTTTCAAAACGTCTTGGCTTTGAAAGCATTTCCCCAAGGGTCTTGCCTTTTCGTATGATGTTGAAGTCCTTTTGGATACTTTTGATGTCAGGCTCCAATCTCTTTATGGCCGAGGTTACATCATTTATTGCCTTTATAATTCTATTCTTTAGCTTCCTGTCTGTCTCTTCAAAGGCATTTCGAATGTCCTTTTTCTCTTTTTTCCAATAGGAAATGGAATCGTTTAGGTTTCTTTCAAGGTCGTAAAGTTCATGGGCCTTTCCAGTATCACAATCAGGCCAATGTATATAGCACCATGCCATTGAATAGGAGTTTAGCTGGGATCGGGCGCTTCTTGCCCCCATGTCTCCATTTTCAAAGACATCATGAAGCCAGGAGTAGGCCTCTTCCGAGTCTATCTCTAGCCTTTTATAAAGATCCAGGATGTGATAGGCAGTAGAGATAAAGTCGCCACTATAAAATTCCGGCTTTGGTGGAAGGCGTGGGGGGGTTTTTGAAGTGTCATAGACAGTTATTGTCACAGGGCCCTTCTCGGAGCCCTTTACCCTGACACCAAAGGGTGAAGGCCATGCCGATATCCATGAGCTTCCTATTACAGGAATGACCGCCCAGGACACTCCTTTGTCATCGATTACATGCCTTTTGCCATCTGGGCCCTTTATCTCGATCTTGCAGTTTCTCGTTCCACATTGATAGTAATATGCCCCTTCTACCTTGACTGTTATCTTTCTTGATGGAACAACCACCTTTATGGCCCTCATGCGCTGATAGCGGGTGGCGTTTTTGCCGACGAACTGGAAATAATCCCTTCTAAGGCTTGCACCATCCAAGTGAAGCCTTTGAGGTTTGAAAAGAAGTATGGGGCCTGATTTCCCCTTGGGGTTTTCTGCATGTGCAGTAAGGACAATGTCCTTTTTCGAAGAAACAATCTTCAGAAAGTCAAAGAGGGGAAATGAAAGCTCAACCTTGGTGCCTGTAAGTATGCCATCTGTCTTTATCCCTGTTGCTTTGGAAAAGGCGGAAACAGAAATATTCAAGCTGGTATGAAAGGGTTTTCCATTTGCTGAAACAATGTTTACAGGAAGATCAAGTATTATTCTCCTTTTTGGAAGCTCACGGATGGCCTTTCTTAATAGCCTAATGGCGTCATTTCTTTTCTTTAGTGAAAGGGCGCTGAAGTGTGCTTTCAGTATTGGGGCAACCTTTTCCCTGAAATACCTGTAGGCAAATATCTCTTTATATTTTTTTTCAAAGGTCTTTACTGTCCATTGACCGACCATTGTATCTGCCTCTGGCGAGCTCCAGAAGTCATTTTTAAGTATTTCGAGAACCCGTTTGGGGTCACTTTCCCACTCGTTTATCCAGCGAGAAGACACATAGTTAGTGTCATAGTACGCTTTGTACTTTTTCCACACTGCCTCGTGTTCTATCTTTATGAGGCCTTTTATTGATTGGTCAGTCAACCAGTAAAGGAGGCCAAGGGTAGCGGCAAGAAAATTTCCGTGGGTTCCAAATTGCGTGAGCCCCTTTTGAAGACAGGCAATAAAGGCTGCTGCTGCAGAGGAATTGCTCGGATGCCCTTTAATGGTCTCATCCATCAACTGGTAAAAGGCCAAGTACATGCCAGCGTCTGCCAGATAGCTATTTGCTTTGTTTAGAAGAGGATGTATGGCGTCAACATCTCCAAGAGTAGTCACCGTGGTTGAATCTGCCCAGGGAGCATATTCTCCAAGGCTTTTTTGGACAATTGCCCGAACTCCTATTGGATTTGATTTGCGTGATGGAATAAAGTAGTTTATCTGCCTGAGACTCTTCCATGCCCCTTTGCCGGTGTCGATTCTATCTGCCCCTATCCATTCTCGTATCAGTTTGACCTCTTTATTTTTGAGGCCGTCCTTTAGTCTTTGAAACTCTTGATCAATTATTTTATAGGCAAAGTCGTTCCCAAAGCTATTTTGGGAAAAAGCAAGGCCTGTTGAAAACAAAAGTGTTACGAGAGTAAGGACAAGGATAGGAATCTTCCTTGACATCTGGCCTGATCCTTTCTTTTTTGGTCTAGGTTTCAATATATTATCGGAAGGTTTATTGTCCATAGGAAAGATTTTTTTCATGTTTGAGTGTTTATGCCGGGGATTACGAACTCAATGAAAAAGAGGCTCTTGCACATAAGGGGTGTTCAGAGATTTTCAAAGGCCCTTTGGCTCATGTTTCCCATGGGCTTTGCCTCAGGTCTTCCCTTGGCCCTATCTGGTGGAACCCTCCAGGCATGGCTTACCACCGAAGGCATAGATATTAGGGTAATAGGGCTTTTTTCTCTTGTTGCCTTGCCCTATACTTTTAAATTCATCTGGTCTCCCCTGATGGACTATATAAGGCCCCTTCCCCTTGGAAGAAGGAGGGGATGGATTTTTCTTTGTCAGGCTGCCGTTGTTTTAGCATGTGCCTATATGGCCTTTTTAAGTCCCAAAAATCACCTTATGGCAATGGCAATTTCTGCCCTACTTCTTGCCTTTTTTTCTGCCTCTCAGGACATTGTGATTGACGCATACAGGACAGACACCTTAAAGGAAAAGGAAAGGGGTCTTGGAGTTGCCTTTACCGTAACAGGCTATAGAATCGCAATGCTCGTATCAGGCGCCCTTGCCCTTATTCTTTCCGATTTCTGGGGCTGGAGAAACACTTATCTTTCGATGGCAGCCGTAATGGCCCTTTCAAGCATTTTCACCCTTTTAGCCGATGAACCAGAAATTGGCACCATTAGACCAAGAGCACTGGAAGATGCCATTTTAAAGCCATTAAAAGACCTATTAAAAAGGCCCTTTATCTGGGGAATTCTTTTATTCATTTGCCTTTATAAACTTGGAGATGCATTTGCAGGCACCCTTACTACCGCCTTTTTGATAAGGGGCGCAGGGTTTAGCCCTTCTGTTGTTGGCACTGTGAATAAGGGCTTTGGCCTTGTGGCAACAATTTTTGGAGCTATGGTTGGTGGTGGGCTTATGACGAGAATGGGGCTTTATAGTGCCCTTTTCTTTTTTGGGATTTTACAAGCAGTTTCAAATCTCTCCTTCATGGCCCTATCAATGGCAGGAAAGAGTTTCCCCTTGATGGTCTTTTCCGTTGGCCTTGAAAATATCTGCGGAGGCATGGGAACAGCTGCCTTTGTGGCCTTTTTGATGGCTATTTGCAACAAAAGATTCAGCGCAACCCAGTATGCGATCCTATCCGCCCTTTCATCTGTGGGACGGGTATTCGTTGGCCCTCCAGCCGGGGTTTTGGTTGCAGACCTTGGCTGGACTGTTTTTTTCTTCCTGACCTTTCTGGCAGCCCTGCCGGGGCTTTTTTTGCTTTTTGGGCTTAGAAGGCCAATTAGTGCCCTTTGATCAAAAGCCATTTCTTTAGACTTACTGGCCTTCCTTCAATGGGGCTTTTAAATGAATCCCCCCAGTCCTCAAGATAGAGGCTTATATCATTGCCTTCAAAGATTACAATTCCAAGGGGTTTGACTTCATGGCTCAATATGGCCTTACTCTTTTTTCGCCCTTTGCCCTTTTTGATGAACCAGGAAAGGTCAAGCCTTTTATCCTTGTATTTTCCATTTGCCTTTTTAAGAAGCCTGAAGCCATCTTTTTTCTTAAATGTCACTGGCCCATTCCCGTTTTTTAAAAGCCCTTCTGGAAAGATCACAGGCTTTTCTTTTACGAGCTGAAGGATAATGTTTTTGATTTTTGCCAAATCTCCGTCTTTTATATCATAGGTAATGGCCCAGACCCTTTTGGCAAAACCATTGGCCTTTTCCTCCAAAAAGAAAGTTATTGTATCCTTTTTATTCTCAGGTTTTATACCAATTTTCAGGTGAAAGAATTCCTTTTTGAAGTGGTCGTAGCCAATATATCTGCTCCAAGAAGAATTATTCAGGGAAAAGAAACTCGAAAAGACGGGAAGGGTTATTTCCTTTAAGTTATCTTTTGAAAGGGATAAAGTGGGGATAAAAAGGATCAAAATTAAAATGCCATAAAAAAGAATTCTTTTATTTAAAAAACTGGCCACTTATCTCTTCCTTTATAACCTGGACTCTAAGGGGTGAATCATCTATATTTTGCTCCATGTCCTTTTTGGGTGGTATCTGGCCTGATGCCCTAAGAAGGATATCCTCCAGTAAAGCCAGGCTTTCCCTGGTTATTTTGGCTTTCTGGGATACAAAAAGGCAGTTATGGGTATAGTCCCTGTCTGAGACTGTAAAAAACTTTATATATAGGTCCTTCTTTTTCTTTGATTTTAGGGTGGCAGAAAGGACCTTTTTGGCTCCCAGGCTCTCCCAACCTTTTTTAGTTATATTGAATTTTTTTTCAAAATTTTTGCAACTGTTACTAAATACCTTTTCCATACATATCTTGGAAGGGCAGTTAAGACTGTTATAAAAAAGTATAATCTTTAAAGCCCCCTCCCTTCCCTTTTTAAAGATATGGATGTGATTTTTCGGTGAGACCTCAAGGGCCCAGGTGGAAGGAAGTGCAATGGTAATGGGATTTGTGCTAAAACCAATCTTGAAATAGCGAAGGGCTTGGCTTTTTTCGTGAACATCTTTTTTCCCTAAGTAAGGCTCAATTAGCTTTAAAAATCCTTCAATGGTTGGATTTTCAAAAAAGGCCTTTTTCTTAATTTTTAGGTCTTTTTCCCCTGACTCAATGGAATGATTGTGACTTGAAACAATCTTGGCAGGGTTTGCACCAAAAACTACATAGGGAAAAAGTATCAGGAAAAGGGTTAGGAAGAAGATGCCGTTTATGGGGGTTCGAGAAAAATTTTTGACTACTGTAATGTACTTTGATACCATTCCATGTGCCTTTGAAATGGCGTTATTTAGGCTATGGATAAATTCCTGGAAATAGAAGACCAATGGTCTCCTCCATACCTGCCATAATGTTTAGGTTTTGAACTGCCTGCCCAGAAGCCCCTTTAAAAAGATTGTCAATTACTGAGATGATTATGAGCCTTCCAGTCCTTTGATCCAGTTTCAGCCCTATGTGACAGAGATTCGTTCCTCTCACGCTGGATACATTTGGCAACGTGTTTTCTTCAAGGATTTTGACAAAGGGCCTGTCCCTATAAAATTCCTTTAAGAAATTTCTAATTTCATCTTCTGTAATTCCATTTTCGATATTGACATAAATGGTGCTTAGAATCCCTCTAGACATGGGGACAAGGTGAGGAGTGAAGTTGATTGTGGTCTTTTTCCCTGCTGCACTGGAAAGTTCCTGTTCTATTTCTGGTGTGTGCCTGTGGTTTCCCACCTTATAGGCCTTAAATCCCTCATTGACTTCACAAAAAAGCGTTGCCGTATTAAGGCCCCTTCCAGCCCCGCTGGTACCTGATTTGGAATCTACAATGATGCCCTTTGAAGAAACCTTTCCCTCTTTTAGAAGTGGATAAAGGGGAAGGATGATGCTCGTTGGATAGCAACCCGGGTTGGCCACAAGCTGGGATCGGGCAATTTCCTCTCTATATATTTCCGGAAGGCCATAGACTGCCTCATTTAGAAGCTCAGGACATGAATGGGCCTGATACCAGGCTTCATAGATTTTTTTATCTTTTATGCGAAAGTCTGCTGATAGATCGATAACCTTTACGTCCTTTTCTAGAAGTCTAGGCACTATATTCATGGCAGTTGCATGGGGTACACAAGTAAAGCAATATTCAGAATCCTTTGAAAGGTCGTCGATATCAGGTTCTATGAATTTTAGGTCATAAAAACCCGTCATGGAAGGAAATACATCCTGGACCCTTTGCCCGGCATGTTTTCGAGATGTGACCGATACTACTTCGACTTCAGGATGGGAAAAGAGGATTCTTAAAAGCTCAACCCCTGTATATCCTGAACCACCAAGAATAGATACCCGTATAGTCATTTTTACCTTCCTTGAAATCTAGTTTTCTGGGCTCTATCATAAAAAGATAAGTTTGACTAGTATTTTTAGGTTATTTCAAAAATTGCTAAAAGAACAAAGGGGGCTTAATTGCCCCCCTTATATTAATCATTTTTTAAATAAAGGTATTTGTTATTTTTTAGGATGAAATTGGGATATCTTTGAACCTTGTAAGCCGAGCCCTGCCATCAGGCCCTTTTGATTAAAGATAAATGCATAGATATCGTCTTTTGCAGTGGTTGTGGTCAGACTTTTTGCAGTTCCTTTATCCACAATAACTATGCTTGGTCCAACACCTATTTCCCATCCTTGGCTGTTCAAGAGGTATTTAAGGGCCTTGTCAGTCATAAAAAAGAGGGCATAACCATAGGCTTGGACGCCTGCCTGCAGTCCATAGGATGCAGCATAGGTTTTGTAGTATCCGACTATGTTGTTGTTAACTAATAAGGCTCCTTCACCATAGTAACCACCGACTATAAATCCACCTTTCCAGATTTTTGGAAAGACAAGGATACCCTTGGCCCTTTTAGCAAGGGCTTTTGCTGTAGGCGTTGTCTTGAAAAGATTATTAAGGGTTTGCTGGACTTCTTTGTTTATCTCTTGTGCTGTGGCCCCAAGGCTTGTATTG
Organism: Deltaproteobacteria bacterium; assembly: GCA_026991135.1. Lineage (GTDB taxonomy): Bacteria > Desulfobacterota > Dissulfuribacteria > Dissulfuribacterales > QOAL01 > JAADCZ01. Next base: position 29,788 of record JALXCD010000011.1, read on the forward strand.
ATGCTCAAAAATAACGACAGACAAATTATAAGTGAAAAGCCAGTGATTAGTCTTTTCATTTTTATTACTCTCCTTTTTTAATCTTACCAGCTATAAGCCAATCCTATACCACCAAGATACTGGTTGGAAGAGCCTCTTATATCTACGACTGGGCTGTCGTCAGCATCGGAAAGCATCCTTCTGTATTGAAAGCCTGCTGCCAGATGCCAATTCATATTCAAATGCATTACCAAAACTGGATTTAGCCTGAAATCTTTTACACCGCTATCTGCATCAAAAACCGGCAATCCTGTCCTTAATGAGTCCTGTGTATCAACTCCAAAATAGGTGGACATGTAGTTATCACTAGCATAGACAATGGCACAACCGAGTCCAAAATCAAACATTTTAGAGATTGGATACCAAAAACGGGCATTACCAGTTATGGTATAGCCATTATGTTCGTCACCGATGTCGGTCAAAAAATCCACATCTGCAAGAAAGCGCTTTCTTGGATTTTGATCATCTACAAATTCAACCCCTGCAAAACCACCTGCCTCAAAGGTTCCGTCAATCTCCTTCATTTTTTTAACAACAGGATCTTCAACGCTATCGTCCCTGCCAAATCTATAATTTAAGGAAGGTCCGATGCGCAACCAAGGATGATCTATTAGATTAACTTGAATTTCATAGGCCCTCACGATGATATACTGTTGATGTCCTTTAAGTTGAAATCTTGTAAAGGGGGCCACGCCAAACATATAGTCATCTGAACCTTCATAATCAGGCACCATACCGATACCTACTCCAATTACCCTAGGCATATTGTCAATTATGATATTCATATCCTGACAACGGCCTTTCCCGTGGGAAAATAAGATCATCATGATTAAAAAACCAAATATAACAAAAAGCTTGATATTTTTCATAGGGGAACCTCTAAAAATCCAATTTCAGATTTGGCTTTGATAAAACCATCCCAAAACAAGACTATTTAGCCCATTAAATTTCTGGTCTTTTTGGTGTTTTCCATAACATTTACATGGTGC
>JALXCD010000012.1 GCA_026991135.1 Deltaproteobacteria bacterium
ATGAAAAACCCTTCAACCAAAAAACATCCTAGAAAGTATTCTTTCCTATCATATCTTCCTCGATTCTTTCGTCTCATAATAAATCTTTTGAGAGATTCCAGGGTCTCAAAAACAGACAAGGCAATATTGGGGGCAACCATAGCCTACATGTTAAATCCTGCTGATATAGTGCCTGACTGGATACCTTTTCTCGGACTCGTCGATGACATTTATCTTGTGGCCCTTGCTCTACTTCGTTTGATATTAAGGACAGACGAAAAGGTTATCGCCCAATATTGGGATGGTCCAGAAGAATTGGTTCCCCTTTTAAAACAGATAGCTGACTGGGCTGTTGCATTTCTACCTCCTAAGGTTAGAAGGGCACTTGTTGCAAAGATAGATAAAGACGAGAACCCTTAAGTCAAAGGGCTTAAAAAATAAATTTAAATATTTAATGAAGGTGATTGTATGATTGTACAAAAAAATCTTGAAGTTGATTTACCCTGTGGAGTCTTTTATAACCTTTCCAACCTAATACTGGATATAAATGGTACCTTGACTACTGATGGAAAATTTATTGAAGGCGTTAAAGAGCGCCTCAGGGAAGTATCCAAGCTTTTAAATATTTATTTTCTCACAGCTGACACAAACCAGACTGCTGATGAACTTGTCAAGGAACTGGGAGAAGATGTCAAGATTGAAATTCACAAACTGTCTTCTGGACGTGGTGACATTCAAAAACTAGCTTTTTTAGAAAAAATTGGCAGGGAAAGGACCGCTGCCATTGGAAATGGTTGCAATGATGCACTCATGCTGAAGGAGGCTGCCCTTGGCATATGTGTCATTGGCCAGGAAGGAGCTTCTGTTGAGGCGTTACTTGCTAGTCAGGCAGTCTTTTTGAATATTTGTGATGCCCTTGATATTTTCATCAAAAGAAATCGAATGATCGCCACCCTTAGGAAATAACTATCTGAGCTCATAATCTTATCAATTAATGAAAAAACTAAAACTCACTTCTTTAGCAAAGGCCTCTGGTTGAGCTTCAAAAATAGGTCCGGGGGACCTTTCTGACATTTTGGAAAATCTTCCTCTTTCAAGTCATCCAGACTTATTGTTGGGGGTGGAATCTGCTTCTGATGCAGGTATTTTCAAATTAACAGATGACATCGCCATAGTGCAAAGCGTGGATTTTTTCACTCCCATTGTGGATGACCCCTATGAATTTGGTCAAATTGCGGCTGCAAACTCTCTAAGTGACATCTATGCAGTTGGAGCCAAACCCATTACAGCGCTAAATATTGTGTGTTTTCCCATCAAGGACCAGCCGAAATCCGTCCTTGAAAAGATTTTGCGAGGAGGTGTTGATAAGATTCATGAAGCAGGGGCCCTTTTGATTGGGGGACATAGTGTTGAGGCAAAAGAGCCAAAATATGGGCTTTCTGTCACTGGCATAGTTCATCCCGAAAGGTTTATCTGCAATAAGGGAGCTAGACCCAATGATAATTTGGTTCTTACCAAACCCATTGGTATGGGTATCCTTTCGACAGCTCTAAAGGCCGGCCTTCTCGACAAAAAGGACTTGGCTGAACTCATAATTCTAATGAAGACCCTTAACAAAGATGCCTCAGAGGCCATGATAGAACTTGGTGCACATGGTGCCACAGACATTACCGGTTTTGGTCTTGCAGGACACGCCCTTGAAATGGCCATGGCAAGCCATGTTAAGCTGGTTATTGACTCGAAAAAAGTGCCAATTTTGAAAAATGCCCTTCATTTTAGCAACATAGGATTTATTCCTGAAGGTGACTATGCCAATAAGGATTTTTGTAAGAAGGCATTTAAGATTAACAAAGGTATTGACCAGAACATTCTTACCATCCTTTTTGATGCCCAGACCTCTGGAGGACTATTAATAAGTATTCCTGAAGAAAGGGCTCAAAACCTTGTAAATATCTTAAAAGAAAAAGGCCACAAGTATGTGGCCATAATCGGTTTTGTGGAAGAAGGAGATGGAACCGTAGAGATTATTTAACCTTCTTATCCCCTCTTTCAGTTAAAAGATCTTCTATCAAAGGAACCAGTTCATCCTTGTTAATCATTCCCATGATCTTTTTTATAATTTTATGTTCCTTGTCCAAAACAAAGGTTACAGGAAGGGCATATATGTTCCCATAATCCCTGAGGACTTTTGTGGTTGCAAGGAGAACTGGAAAATTTATTCCAATCCTTTCAACAAAGGGAGGCAGTACCTTTTCTCCGTCGTTGTCAACAGAAATGGCAATTACGGTAAAGTCCTTTTTGCCAAATTCCTTTTGAAGCTCAACAAAATCTGGCATCTCCATTCTACATGGTGGGCAATAGGTGGCAAAAAAGTTAAGGACTACCACCTTCCCCTGATAATCTGAGAGATTTACGGTATCACCAGCCAGATTTAAAAGGGTAAAATCAGGTGCATGAGATGTGTCGGTTTTTCCCTGACAGGCTGGCAAGAATGCAAAAAGACAAAAAAGTATTGGTAACAGGATATTTATTTTTAAAATTGTCTTCATATCTTACCCCTATTCAATCTTCAAATTCTTCCAGTTTCTCAATGAGTTTTATCAATATCTTGGCCTCTTCAAGGAGAATGCTTTTACCCTTTTCCCTTGAAGAAAGGGTTGGATCACCCCAAACGCCACCAGGCCAAAACTTCTTTTTATTTCTAGCTATAATAAATTTTGGAAAGTTTGGAAATTCTCGATTGGCTGATCCCTTAACAGACTCTGGTCTGAGATACATCATAAGAGACGTCTCTACCTCACCTGCATGTGAGTCTCCCTCTGTCTCTACAATTCCCCCTGGAAGCAACTTTACTAGATCTATTATAGAAAGAACAGCAAACTTACTATCCTTGAGCTCTTCAAGAAGCTCATCTGCCGCATCAAGGATTGATGCCATGTGAGTTCCGCCTGCATGACCGGAAAGCAACAAAAAATTCCTAAGCCCTTTTTCGTAAAGGGCCATACAAATGGCCTTTGTCAGATGTTTAAGGGTGCTTGAATCGATACCAACGGTTCCAGGATGCTCCTTGGTGCTCCTACAAAGGCCATACCAAACGGGAGGAGCAACAAAAAATGGCTTCTGGGAAGATGTATACTTCAAAAGCTCATAGGCATGAATGGTATCTGTTCCAAGGGGAAGATGAGGACCATGTTCTTCAATTGATCCAAATGGGATAGCCACAGTTAGAGTCTCTTTAAGACCCCTTTCAAATTCTAACATTGTGATATTTTCTAGTAACATAGATAACAATCTTTAATTTCTTCAATTATCAAAAAAGAGACAGTCACATTATAGTCTCCTTTTGAAAATTGTCATCAAAAGAGAATTAGAGGACCTTGTCATTTAAAATAAATTAAAAATACATAGCAAAGATAGACCAAAAGCAAAAAAAGGCCCTCGTTCCTTGAAAGAAATTTGTCCTTGAAAATGGGAACCAGCATGATACTGAAGCCTGCCATAACAGGAAAGTCTGCAAAAAATACATGGGGATTAATAATAATTGGTTTTATAAGGCCTGATATACCCAGGATTCCACAGGTATTTGCAAAATTGGAACCGAGTACATTTCCAATTATAAGACCAGCCTCACCCCTTCTCACTGCTGAAAGACTGCTTGCAAGCTCTGGAAGAGATGTCCCTACTGCAGTAAGGCTTAGTCCAATAATTAGTTCTGGACAGTTAAAAAACCTTGCAATTTCCACTGCGCCCTTTATCAAAAACTTGGAACCAAAGACAAGACCCAAAAAGCTCCCAATTATCAAAATGAGTTTAAAAATAACATGCCCTGCCGATATCTTTTGAACTGATACATCATTTTTATCTTCACTCGTTCCATAAAGGGCATTGTTTTTTACAAGGACAAAGAGATAAATAAAAAAACAAGACAAAAGTATAGCAGCGAAAATTCTGCCCAGAATGTGCATCCATGCAGCTAGACCTATTAGGATCACGGAGATAATTAAAAATGGAAGCTCAACTCTTACTATTCTTTCAGGCACGCCAAAAGGCCTTACCAAAGCAGATATCCCCAAGATTAGGCCTATATTTGCTATGTTACTTCCGATAATGTTTCCTACTGCTAAATCTACATTGCCCTTTAAGTTTGCCATGAGAGTTACAAAGAGCTCTGGGGCCGAAGTCCCAAAGGCAACTACTGTTAGACCTATTATGATAGGTTTTATGCCAAGGTGCCTTGAAAGGGATATACTTTGATGAACTAGCAGTTCAGCACTACCTACAAGAAATGCCACCCCAAGTACAAGTTCAACTATAGCCAGAAACATGACCTTTCCCTAATTGATTAATGGCAATAAAAAGGCCCGGTCGAAGCCGGGCCTTAGATTAATTGTTTTTAGTAAAAAGAGAACAGTTATTTTTTGTGAGTTGCCCTCATCTGGGCAGCTAACTCCTTGATTTCGCCCAGATCTTTTGTCATTTGTGCCCATCCGTACCAGTAGGCATAATCTGGATTTACATGGAAGAAGGCCTGATAAGCACGCATTCTGTGCTTCATGTACATCTGGAAAAGGACCTGCTCAATATAGGACATGTTATTTGATGAGCCCTTATAGCTGTCACTTCCTGGCTTACTGTAATCTGTCCTCATGAAATATAGAAAATCAGGATATGCAAAGGGCTGGTTCTGACGTTTTTTCAAGATGCCATCTTTATAAAGATCTGCCACAATATTAATGGCCTCAGCCAACATAATGGTTGTCTTTTTAATCATCTCGTCGCCCATCTTGAACTGATCGCGGACATATCTTTCAGAATGACAAGTAGTGCACCTTTTAACCATCTTTTCCCTTTCGGTCTCCCATGACTTCTGATCAAGCCTTGCCAATTGAACTGCCTTTACTGCATCGAGTCGAGCAGTTGGCTTTCCAGTTTCAGGATTTATAACCCCAAGAGCCTTTAAAACTGTAAGCTGTGCATTTGCCCATTCCTTATCCTTAATTGGAAGCCTTACTCCAAGAAAACCCCAGGCTGTGCGGTTTTCGTGAGTTCCATTTGGAAGATGGCAGAACTGACATGTAGGTGCCGGTGCATCCTTTGGGAGGGCTCCCTGAAGTTTGGCAAAATAGCGCTCACCATGCTTTGAAGAGGACCACATCTCCCACTGAGGATGGTCGTAACCCATGTGGCACTGCTGACATGCCCTTGGATTCAATGCCTCTTTCTTAGAGAAGGAATGGCGAGTGTGACACTCATCACATGAATTGTTCTGATAACGATAACCTTTCTTATGCTGGTCTTTTTTCTGGGCCTCGGTCTTAATTCCCATGTTATGACACCCACCACAGCCTCTTCCGCCTTCCATTAGTTCATCAGGCTCTACATGGGTAATCGGAAGTGCATTCATTGATGTCCAGCCGAACTGGTGTTTACCCTTTTTAAAGGAATTAAACTGTTCTTCATGGCATTCTGCACACTTATGTTCATCCGGAAGCACTACTTTGTCCACGTCTTTCGCACTCTTGTGACCATCGCCATGACAAACATCACATGTGACATCATTCTCTGCATGTTTACTTACAGACCAGTCCTTAACCTGACCAGGTGAAATCTTCTTGTGACAGTCAATACAGGCATTTCCGGCAAAGGCTGCCGCAGCCCATAGACTGGCAACAAAGAAGACCACCAACGAACACAGCAAACTCTTTTGCTTCTTCATTGCTCCTACTCCTTTCCTTTATTTTTTAATTTTATTTGAAAATAATAAAAAAATGACAACCCAAGTCAAGGGCTGCTAAAAACTTCACATTAGAATAATTCATTTTTTAAGATTTTACCCTTAATTCCGACAACTGTACAGTCTATAGGATAATTTTTCCCTGCCTCTTCCAGGGCCTTTTTGAGAATTCCTATCATAGAGGAGCAACAAGGAACCTCCATTATGACTGTTGAAAGAGATGACAGTTCATTCTTTTCAAAAAGATCCTTAAACCTCTGAACATATTCTTGTTGATCATCAAATTTCGGACATCCCATCATTATTACCTTATCCTTAACAAAACGCTGGTGAAAATCCGGACATGCTATGGCAGTGCAGTCTGCCACAACCAAAAGATCTGCGCCCTTTAAAAAGGGAGCATGGGGCGGGATAAGCCTTATCTGAATTGGCCAATGTGACAAAAGCGATGATACATCTTTTAAAAAGTCAGGTCTGTTTGCACACTCGCAAGTTGCAGGTTCAAGGTCCATAACCCTTGATGAAGGACAGGACTTTACATCCCTTACCTCTTTTTTGGTTTTCAAGTACTCGTGAACCGCCTCTTCATCAAAATCTTCTGCCTCTTTCTGAACAATCGGCAAGGCTCCCGTACGGCAGTCACCCAAGCAGGCCCCCAAGCCGTCACAATATTTTTCTGCCACAAGCCTTGCCTTGCCATTGACTATCTCTATTGCCCCTTCTTCGCAGGCAGGAACGCATTTTCCACAACCATTACAAAGTTCCTCATCTATCTCTATGATATTTCTTAATACCTTCATAATCCTATTCTCCACACGGTCTTTTGCTATTTTGGTCTGTTGATATTATTCTTTGGTCTAAATATCACCTTGACTTAAGTCAAATCATGAATGACAGGCCTGCAGCCATAAATGGAATCTGGTTAGGGATGATACTCGTTGCCATCTTAGTGGCAGCATTTAATGGCAAGATGGATGAGATAACAAGGGCGTCCTTTGAATCTGCCAAATCCTCTGTAAAACTTGCCATTGAACTCATTGGCCCCATGGCCCTCTGGCTTGGGCTTATGAAGGTGGCTGAAGATGGCGGGCTTTTAAAGATAATGGCTAGATGGGTCAGACCCGTCATGATAAGGCTCTTTCCTGATGTTCCCCCGGATCACCCGGCCATGTCTGCAATGATTATGAATATGTCAGCCAATGCCCTTGGTCTTGGAAATGCAGCAACTCCTATTGGAATAAAGGCCATGAAAGAACTTGAAAAATTAAGCATTGAAAAGGGAGTTGCCACAAATGCCATGTGCCTTTTTCTTGCCATTAACACATCAAACGTTACGCTTTTGCCCCTTGGGGTTATTGCAGTAAGGGCAGCAGCTGGAGTAAGAGACCCGGCAGGCATTCTTTTGCCCACGATACTTGCAACCTTTCTTTCGACTATAGTAGCCATTTTGGCAAGTAAATTCTTTGAAAAGAAAAGTCCTTCTCCTGAATTTTTAATAGAAGAATATAGAAATAAAAAAATTGATACCAAAAAGCCTCAGGAAGAGGGGGAAGACGACTGGCTTCCGAGTCCTATGGGAAAATCTATGATGTTGCTCTTTTTAATTGGATTTCTGTCCATTATTTTTTACAAAAGCTGGATTCACATAATGGGAAACGGTATTTCCTTTTCGGATATCTCTTCCCTTTCAAGCTGGATAATCCCGATATTGATGGCAGGCCTTTTGATATTCGGCTATTTACGGGGCGTGAAGGTATATGAAAGCCTGACTGTAGGTGCCAAGGAGGGTTTTCAGACAGCAGTAAAAATCATTCCCTACCTTGTGGCCATATTCGTTGCCATTGGCATGTTGAGGGCAAGCGGGGCCATGGACCTTTTTATTAAGATATTTACACCCATTGTTAAACCAATAGGGATGCCTCCGGAGGCCCTTGCTATGGCCTTTATGAGGCCTTTATCTGGAAGCGGAGCCTTTGGGATAATGTCTGAAATCGTAAATAATTCCCCAGATAGCTTTCTTTCATATGTGGTTTCGGTCATGCAAGGCTCAACAGAAACAACTTTTTATGTGCTTGCAGTCTATTTTGGAAGCGTTGGGATCACAAAGACTAGACATGCCCTACCTTCTGCCCTCTTAGCAGATATTACAGGCCTTTTCGGTGCAGTTTGGTTTTCCAGGCTTTTTTATTAAAGCACTTTTATCAATATCGGCTCCCTTTCTCCCCTGGCTCCTTCTAAAAAGGTCTTATTTTGGGGGACAGCAAGCCTTATCCCCTCTTTCTCAAAGGCCTTTAATATCTTTACATTTACACTTTGAGAAAACTCCAAAAATTTCCAGTATTCGGGTGGTTGATACCAGTAATAGAAGACAATACCAAGACTGTCTCGGTTGAATCTATCAAAATAGACCCTGGGTGGATATTCTTTATGATAGCCTTCATAATTATTCAAAATTTCTCTAATTATCTCAACCGCCCTTTCTACCTTATCTATAGGGGTGTCCAAGGTAAGATAAAGGGTTTCCTTTCGTCTTATAAATGGCCTTCGCTCTATATTTTCTATCTCCGCCCTTTCTACCTTATCATTTGGAATGGATGTCTGATGTCCTGTCAAAAGCCGCAATTTGGTTGATCTTAAACCAATTTCTTCCACCACCCCATCATGACCATTTACCACAATCCGCTCGCCAACCTGATAAGGTCTATCTGCAAGGATCATTACCGTGCCAATCAAATTCCTCAAAACTCCCTGGGCAGCAAGTGCCACTGCAAGACCGCCAACGCCAAGGCCAGCAAGGAGCGTTCCAACGTCATAACCAATGTTATCGAGCCACAGCAAAAGGGCCATTATGACCAAAAAGACCTTAACTAGGGTCTTAAATGGCTTGAATAAAATGGTGGTGCTTTGCCTACCTGCGCTATTTAGATGCCTTATCCAGATATCAAAAAGAAGATCAACTGCCCTGATACTTGCCCAGCAAACTGCAATAATCAAGAGAGTCCCTGCATTCATTAGCTGTTGAATTTCTTGAGAGGGCTTTAAATAATATACAGCAGCCCTTCCTAGACCAAGCCAAAGAACTATTTTTAGAGGACCCTTTATGAATCTTTTTAATGCGAAGAAGAAATCATCATCGTGTCTTTCTTTTATAAAAAGGGCGAAAAGGTAGGTTAATACCCAAGCGATAATGTAACAAATTATAATAAAAAGAAGGTAGGCACACCATTGCCATAGCTGCCAGCCCATGAATTGAAAATCCGGGAATATTTTTCCAAGTTTTTCCTCTAGGGGTCTGTATCCATAATACTTGTAAAGAAATGGAATCTTAGAAATAGTTCGGCTAGAGAACTTCCAGATCCTAACTCCGTCGCCACTTGGAACCCTTCTAAGAATTATGTCCACACTTCCCTTTGGAGTCTTTATCCTTCCGACCCTTTCCTTATAAGGAGGAAGTCCGTCGTTAAGATCCCCTTTGGGATCATCACTGACGGTGGATAAATCAATCCATATCGACCTATCAAGGATTATTTTTAGTTTTCTCGCAAGTTCGTGGCCTGGATATTTTTTTATCCTGGCTGGTAGATGTTTAAGGTCAAGATATTTTGCTGCCTCTTTGAAGTCACCTTTTGCAGCAAAAGAAAAGAAACCTTCAAGGGTCGATCGTGGTGTTATCCTGTTATAATCATCTAATATATGGACGTCTTTTCCCCTTTGCTCTTTTTTTCCATTTCCCTCTTTGACATCCTTTGCCATAGAAAGAGAAATAAAGATAGAGAAAAAAAGAAGTGAGAGGAGACCAATTCTGACAATTTTTTTATCTAAGATCATAATCAACTAATCAACATATTTTTTGTTTTTAACCTTGTAATTCTAAGTATCCCGAAGGGTCAAGATGTTTTGATGATTTTAAAGTAATCTTCAATCATTTTAATGGTTGCTTGTTTATCCCTTGCCCAATTGGGAGCAATGAGCTCCTCCCTTAAGGGATCTCCTGTAAGCCTTTGAATAACGGTTTCTTCTGGAAGAAGTGAGATGGCCCTGGCCACAAGCTTTGCATATTCCTTCTGCCCGATTGGCATATATTCACCTTTTTTAAAAAGTTCATGGATAGGTGTATGTTTTACCACATAAAGCTCATGGAATTTTATGCCATCAACTCCGATATCCCTTAAAAATTCTATTGTTTTCATCATCTCCTTTTCACCTTCACCAGGAAGACCAAAAATCACATGGGCGCAGATAAGAAAAGGGAATTTTCTGGTTAGCTTTACTGCATCTTCAAAGTCTTTTACTGTGTGTCCCCTTTTTATATAGCTCAAGGTCTTATCCGAAGCACTTTGAAGGCCGTATTCCATCCATACCATTTTGTCTTTAAAGATATCTGAAATAAGCTCAAGGACTTCATGTGTTACACAGTCAGGTCTAGTGCCAATGGAAACACCTACCACACCAGGAAATTCAAGGCACTGACTATAAAGGCTCTTTAGGTGTTCGATGTCTCCATAGGTGTTGGAATATGACTGAAAATAGGGCATGAAGGCCTTGGCCTTATAGCGCCTTTTGGCCCATTTAATACCAGATTCCATCTGTTCTTTTATGGAAAGCCCCTTAAAAAAGGCACCTGTTCCGGAACCCTGGATATTACAGTATATACACCCTCCTTTTCTGGTTAAAGGGTCTCTATTTGGACAACCAAGACCTGCATCAAGGGGTATCTTTTGAACCCTTTTGCCAAATCTTTCTTTTAAAAACCTATTAAGACTTAGATAAAGCGGCTTCAAAATCTTTCTTTAAAAGTTTTATTGCCTCATCCCTCGTGTTTATAAGGCCCTCCACCTGGGCCTCCCTTATAAACCTTAGTGCTTCACCGACCTTTGGGCCAGGCCCGATCCTCAAAATCTCCATTACATCAGTACCCCGTAAAAGGGGAGGATTCGTTTCCACTGGCTTCATGCTCTTTTCGTGAAAGTCATGTATCCTATCAAAAAGTATAGATAACCTTTCATCAAGGTCCTTTGGCTTCATTGGACCGCAGCCTGCCATGCTATCTGCCATTGCCAGGAGGAAAAGGGCAGGATAGTCACTTCCGGTCTCTTCCAGGAGGCGCCTCATTGCTCTTTTTGTAGGCCCTGACCTCTTTAAATCATTTAAAAGGTGGAAGGGGCGCATGTGAAGCCTTACTAGATTTGAAATAAACTTTGTCTTTTCCTTGGACCATCTAAGCCTTTTTGACAGGGCCTTAACCATCCTGGCTCCTTCCTTGTCATGCTCATAAAAGGTCACCCTTCCATCTTCCCTGATCCCCTTTTTGGCAGGTTTTCCAAAATCATGCATAAAGGCAGCCCACTTAAGCCAGGGTATTTTTTTCTTGTTTGCGTAAATCCAGTCTAAAAAGGGGCGACTATTTAAAAATTTTTTCCCAGGCTCTTCCACAAGCATATCCATGGCACATATGGCCTCTAAAAGGTGCCCTAGTACGTCCAGGTGATGAAAGCCTGGCTGCTCAACCCCATCCATTATCCTTATTTCAGGAATTATTTCTTCTAAAAAAATGGCCTCCTTCATGGCCTTAAATACTGCACATGCATTTTTAGAACCCATTATCCTTTCAAGCTCATAATCAACCCTTTCGGGGGAAGAATATTTTATCAGGGACGGATTTGACCGTATAAAATCAAGGGTTGCAGGTTCTATCTCAAAGTCTAAAAGGGCCTTAAACCTAAAGGCCCTTAGCATCCTTAAGGGATCGGAGCGAAGATTTTCAATCTCTACGGCCCTGATTATCCCTTCTCTAATATCCCTTTTGCCATCAAAAGGGTCGATTAAGCCACTAACATCCTTAACTATTATTCCTCCGTCCACTTCATCTAATCTTTCTATTACATTATCAAAGGAAATGGCCATTGCATTCATGGTAAAGTCTCTTTTGGAAAGATCTTCAAAAATATCCTGGCCTCCTTCTCTAAAGGAGCTAAAATCAAAACTTAAGCCTGAAACCACCACCCTTGCCACCTCATTGACTTCGTCAAGGGGCACATAGGCACCACTTACTCTTTCAGAAAAGGCCCTTGCCAGTAAAAGAGTGCCTTTTTTAAAGACAATATCTATATCAGTCACAGGTTTTCCGAGAAGCCAGTCCCTTACAGGGCCGCCTGCAACATATATTTCCTGATTTTGACCGATCAATTCCTTAATAAGAAAAAAATAGCTTTTGACCTTCATGACAGCTGACTTTTTTAACCCTTAAATAGCAAATAACCCGAAAGTCCCAAAAGGATAACTGCAAAGACCCTTTTAAATTGGCCAGTTGAAATCTGTTCCAGTAACCTTGCCCCGATTTGCGCTCCAATAATACCACCAAGCCCAATAATAAACCCTGTCTTAAAATCCACATTGTCAAGTCTTCCATGGGCAAATAGGGCTGAAATACTTATTACCAATATTGCCATAAAGCTTGTCCCCACTGCCTTCTGGGCGCTATAGCCTGAAAGAAGCAAGGCAGGCACCACAAGAAATCCACCTCCAAGACCTGAAAATGAGGCCCCTAGCCCAACTAGAATACCCATTATCAAAAGCAAAGAAAACTTAACCATCTTTTTCTCCCCTTTCATGGGTTAATTTTGGTTGCAAACAAAATCAGCGGGATTTATATTTTCAGCCAAAATTCATTGTCGGAGTAAATACTATGCAGTGTACTACTAATAGACCAGGTGCAGAATGTAAATTTATGGGTAAAAAGGGCTGCACATTCATTGGCGGCGCCTGTTTCCAGATAGTGGAAAAGTGTGAAGGTTGCAACAAAATTGTTGAAACAGAAGCTGGCCGTTTCTGTGCAGTATTCCCTCATCCAGAGATGAAATGGAAAAGAGGCGTTTGTAACTTTGCAAGCCATGTAAAGCCAGAAATAAAACAGGATGCCCAAGGAAAGGCCATTAACCCATTAAAGGCTGCAAAAAGGGCCTCAAGGGGCCGCTAAGAGAAAGCCCTGTAAATTAAAACCCGCTCTGACTTTTGATCAGGGCGGGTTTTTTATTTGAAAAGCCGATTTATATCCACATGCCTTTTTAAAAGGCCGTTTTCAAACATAATCTTTTCTGTCTGTTTCCACGCTGCTTTGTCGATATAACCTATTGGCCTTTTGCCATTTTCTGTAACAAGTCTTTTGGTTGCCTTGACCTGCTCTTTTATTGTCTCGAGATCAAGCCCCTTTTCATATCTAGAAAGAATCATTGAGGTGGCATCAAGATTTTCTGGCCTCAGGGCCTCTTGCCATGAGAGCAAAACTGCCTTTTTGAAGTTTTCAACAATATCCCTATGTCCATTCCAAAAGGCCCTTGATGTTATGAGGGAGTTGGCCACAAATCTGATTCCATATCTTGATGGGTCCAGAAAGCCTACTTCCTGGCCTTGCCTTTCTATCTTTTTTGAAAGGGTAATCCCCTGGGTATTTCGGTAACAGGGCCATAGATCCACTTCACCCCTCCAAAAGGGGGTATAATCATAGGTGATGGCATAGATATGTAGCTTTTCTGGGTCAAGTCCAAGGGTTTTTAGAAGGGCCATGAAAATGGTCTCGTCATTTCCTCCATAGGTTATGCCAATGGTCAAATGTCTAAGGCTATCGGCAAGCCTTGAAGAGTCAAGCCTTACCCGTTCCTTGATATATATCCATGAAAGTGGATTTATCTGAAAAATTTGGGCTATCACCAGACAATCTGCACCGCGCGATACTGCCCTTAGGACCTGATCTGCTGAGGCAACCCCGAACTGAGCCCTTTTTAGCTCTATCTCTTCAATGGCATCGTGTTCTGCACCTCCTTCTTTAAGGTGAACCCTTAGCCCGTATTTCTTAAAAACACCCCGTTCTTTGGCCCAAAGGTCTCCTGCTGTGCTGGCATTAAAAAGCCATTTAAGCCTGTAGGTTACCTCTGCCTTTATCTCGGTATTGTCCTGCCCCTTTTTATTATGCTTTTCGGTGCCTTTACTGCAAGAGCAGAGGAGACATGCGGCAAAAAAGGCCAAAAGGATAAGAAAAAAGGCCCTTATCTTAAAATTATTTTGCGCTTTGCACCCCTTCAAAGCCTGGAACCCTCTTAAACCCCTTTGGAATTTCAAAAAATGAAGAAGGGATGTCCTTTTTTTCAACCCTTACAATCTCTTCCATGTCCCTTCCAACCATTTTGAATTTCCCAGGATGATGGACCTGTTTTACAATTTCACCCTTTTTGTTAAGTTCCTGTTCAAGATCGATGAGCCTTGATATATCAGATGCCCCGAACATTTCCATATTCTTTGACATACCTTCCATGGCCTTTTCAAATTCATCTATCTTTTTTTCTGATATCTCTTTTTTAATAAGCTCCCTTAGCTCCCTTGACACCCAGTAATCTCCAACCTTTGTCTTACCATCCATGATCACATAATGCTCAGCCACAAAACCTGCTATCTTTTTTCTCTCACCTGTATCCTTGATTCTCAAATTAGATTTGGGCTTATCAGCTGAAATCCCCATCATCTTTTCAATCATTGCCCTTTGCTCAGGAGGAAGTCCTTTAAACTGGGCTTTAATCTGTTCCATTCCCTTTTCCATACTTGCCATTATCTCTTCAATCTTTTGAAGGGAGTATTCCCTTTTGGCCGGGTTCACTATGGCCATGGTACCTTTATTAAGATCAATAATCACGAAACTCCCATTTCCCTGAACGGTTTTGACCTTGTTATTCTGAAAATAGGTTACAGTCTTCTGTTTTTCGACTTGTGGACCATTCACCTTGAAGGTAAACTCCTTTTCAATAATTAAACCTGCCCAAGAAGTCTTAAAAAACAAAAAGATAAATAGAAACATCAATACAAAGCGAATAAGACTCTTTTTACGCATAATTCCCTCCTGTTAACTTTTCTGACTTTATCCTTAAATATGGATTATCAAAGGCTTTAGATCAACTTATCAATCATCTCCCAGATACACAATTCAAAAAGTAACTCCGGTTTCCAAACAATAGTCCTTCCTGTGAGCTAACCCCTTTTTTAATCGATCAAAAGATGTTATAAGGAAGTTTTCTTTTCTGAATAGCGATTCAGGAGTTTATTTAAGAATAACATGATAGAGTCCAAAAAAGACACGAAGGATTTTGAATACATTGCCAATACCTATGCAAGATTCCCTGTGCTCATCGAAAAGGGCAGTGGAATAAGGCTCTGGGATGAAAATAGTAAGGAGTATCTGGATTTTACTTCTGGCATTGCCGTATGCAATCTAGGTCATTCAAATAAGGAAATAATAGAGGCCGTAAAGGAACAGCTGGAAAAGCTCTTTCATATCTCAAATCTCTATTGGACAAGTCCACAACTTGAACTTGCAAGGCTTCTTTGTGAAAACTCCTGTATGGATCAGTGCTTTTTTTGTAACTCTGGGGCAGAAGCAGTGGAGGCAGCCATAAAACTTTGCAGAAAATTTGGTCACGACACCAAGGGAAGCGATGCATATGAAATAATCACCCTTCAGGGCTCCTTTCATGGAAGGACCCTTGCTGCTATAACGGCCACAGGACAGCCCGTCTATCAAAGGGGTTTTGAGCCCCTGCCAGATGGCTTCACCCATGTACCCATAAATGACATCAAGGCCCTTGAGCTTGCTGTTGGACCAAGAACCTGCGCCATTATCCTGGAACCAATCCAAGGTGAAGGTGGTGTAAGACCTCTTGATGACGAGTTTCTCTTGGCAGCAAGAAGGCTTTGTGACGATCACAATTGCCTCCTTGTCTTTGATGAAGTTCAGGTTGGCATGGGAAGGACAGGAACCCTTTTTGCCTATGAGCAAACCCCAGTGGAACCAGATGTCATGTGTCTTGCAAAGGCCCTTGGGAATGGACTTCCAATTGGGGCAATGCTTGCAAAGAAAAACGTCATGTCTCATTTTTCCCCTGGAACTCATGCCTCAACCTTTGGCGGAAACCCTGTAGTATGTAAGGCTGCCATCAAGGTTCTTGAAATTATGTTAAGGCCTGGCCAGCTTGAAAAAGTCAGAGAAAAGGGAATGCTTTTTCGTCAAAAACTTCTGAATCTACAAAACGAAATAGATACCATAAAAGAGATTAGAGGAAAGGGACTTATACTGGCAATCGAGTTTGATCATAAAGTCCCTGAGATTGCCAATTTTTTAATAAAAAAGGGATTTTTGACCATTCTTTCCCACAAAAAGATATTAAGGCTCCTTCCACCCTTTCAGGTTGAAGAAGCCCATGTGGATGCCCTTATCCATGCCATAAAAGATTTTTTTAAAAAGTAATTTTCTGGAGTAAATCATGACCAAAGAAGTCAGACACTATTTGCAGGTATTTGACCTAGATAAAGAAACGCTTATCTCTTTGATTAAAAGGGCCATAGAGCTTAAAGAGCTTAGAAAAAAGGGGCTGGAAGAACGCCCTGGAGTAGGAAAAGTCCTTGGTATGCTTTTTGAGAAACCATCTACCAGGACTCGCATCTCCTTTGAAGCGGCCATGTATCAGCTTGGTGGAAGTGTTTCCTTTATGGCATCAAGGGACCTTCAGCTTCAAAGGGGCGAACCCCTGAAAGACACTGCCAGAGTGCTCTCAAGATATCTTGACTGTCTCGTTGTAAGGACCTTTGGTCAGGGGATTGTTGAAGAGCTAGCCAGATGGTCGGACATTCCTGTCATAAATGGACTCACAGATTCTCATCATCCATGTCAGATACTTTCTGACATAATGACCGTTATCGAAAAAAAGGGTGAGGACCTTTCAAAGCTTAAGATTACTTGGATAGGTGATGGGAACAACATGGCCCAGTCTTGGATTCAGGCAGCGGCTCGGATCGGGTTTCCTCTATATCTTGCGTGTCCCGAAGGTTATTTCCCTGATAAAGATATTGTAGAAGAGGCCAGAAAAGAGGCGGATTTTCCGATTGAAATAGTGACTGACCCTAAGGAGGCAGTAAAGGATGCCGATGTCATAAATACGGATGTTTGGGCCAGTATGGGCCAGGAAAAAGAGGCCCAGGAAAGGAAAAAGGTCTTTATGCCGTATCAGGTGAACAAGGAACTTATTGCCCTTTCAAAACCTGATGCAATAATCCTTCACTGTCTTCCTGCCCACAGGGATGAGGAAATAACAGAAGATGTCCTTGAAGGGCCCCAGTCCGTAGCCTGGGATCAGGCAGAAAACAAGATGCACATTCATAAGGCCATCTTGGAATGGGCCATGAAATTAAGGGATTAGCGGAGTAAAAAAGATTATGAAAAAAGATGTGAAAAAGATAGTTCTTGCCTATTCTGGAGGGCTTGATACCTCGGTCATACTTAAATGGCTTCAGGTTAATTATAACTGCCCTGTTGTTGCCTATTCTGCTGACATTGGCCAAGAGGAAGACTGGGATGCAGTTAGGGAAAAGGCCCTAAAGACCGGTGCATCTTCTGTCCATATTCTGGATTTAAAGGAAGAATTCGTAAGGGATTATTGTTTCCCAATGTTCAGGGCAAATGCCATCTATGAAGGCGTATATCTTTTGGGTACATCCATAGCAAGGCCCCTTATTGCCAAAAAACAGATGGAAATAGCTAAAAAGGAAGGGGCAGATGCAGTAAGCCACGGGGCCACTGGAAAGGGCAACGACCAGGTGCGATTTGAGCTTACTTATATGGCCATTGACCCTAACATCAAAATTATTGCCCCCTGGCGGGAATGGGACCTTAACTCCCGGACAAAACTCATTGACTTTGCCAATGAACACGGAATTCCTGTCCCAGTGACCAAGGCAAAGCCATACAGCATGGATGCAAACATGCTTCATATTAGCTATGAGGGAGGTATCCTTGAAGATCCGTGGAACGAACCTCCAGACGACATGTTTCAGTGGACTAAGAGCTCGGAGGATGCCCCTGACAAACCAACCTATATTGAAATCACCTTTGAAAAGGGAGACCCGGTAGCCCTTGACGGAACTCCCCTTACCCCGGCTGAGATGCTAACCGCCCTTAATGAGATTGGGGCTGAAAATGGTGTAGGACGGGTTGACCTTGTGGAAAATAGATTTGTTGGCATGAAATCACGAGGAGTCTATGAAACCCCTGGAGGTACAATTATTCGCCATGCCCACATGGCCCTTGAATCCATAACTCTTGATAGAGAGGTCATTCATATAAGGGATAGCCTTGTGCCAAAATATTCTGAACTCGTCTATTACGGTTTCTGGTTTTCTCCAGAAAGAGAAATGCTTCAAACCATGATGGATAAGATACAGGAAAATGTATCTGGCACTGTAAGACTCAAGATATACAAGGGGAACTGTATTGTGGTTGGCAGAAAATCGCCAAACTCCCTTTATAGGCCAGATTTTGCTACCTTTGAAGAAGATTCGGTCTATAGTCAAAAGGATGCAGAAGGATTTATCAGACTTCAGGGCCTGAGACTTAGAATAGAGGCTATGTTAAAGGAGAAAAGGGGTAGATAGAAAGAATTATTTTGGAGGCCAGGGTGGAAATAAAGCTTGAAGAAAATAAGGAAAGAAGACGATTTTTAAGGGTCCCTTTTGAAACAAATGTTGTGGTTAAAAACCTATCAGAGGGAACCATATTGAGGAATCTTGACTCCAAGGATATTTCGATGAAGGGGATATATTGCTTTACAGATAGCCCCTTTGAGCCTGAAACCCCTTGTGCTGTTGAACTTCAACTAACTGGCACAAGCTCAGAGCTCTGGCTCAGGATTGACGGGAAGGTGGTAAGGAAAGATAAAAGTGGAATGGCCATAGTTTTTGATTCTATGGACCTTGATGCCTTTATTCATCTTAAAAACATCTTATATTATAACTCTGGAGATCCAGACAGGATCGATGAAGAAATAGTTAAATATCAACTGAATTTTGATTCGGCCTCCTAAGGCCTTGGAGAAAAACAAATGAGAAAAAGACAATTTTATTACTACAGCAACCTCACTCCCTTTGCGGCTCTGGGCTTTGCCTTTCTGGCACTAGCAGCCTTTTTTATCACACTTCCTATTCTTATTGCCGCATTGGTTGTGTTTGGAGGTTTTGCCGCCTTTATGGCCTGGCGTATAACAAAGGCCATAAAAAAGGCTGAAAAAGAACTTCTAAAACAAAAAGATACTTGTATATGGCAAGATCAGTCAGAAATCATCATAGATATCACACCGGAGCTTGAAGAAAAATCACATCAGTAAAAAGGTATCATCATGGAAGCCAATGATCCGGTCCTTAAAAGGCTGGCCCTTGACCTTCCTAAGCCAGCCCTTGGTGATAACAGAAGCCATGAAAAGCGCCTTAAAGATGCAATAAAACAAAAAGT
This sequence comes from Deltaproteobacteria bacterium, assembly GCA_026991135.1. Classification (GTDB taxonomy): domain Bacteria; phylum Desulfobacterota; class Dissulfuribacteria; order Dissulfuribacterales; family QOAL01; genus JAADCZ01. Next base: position 19,035 of record JALXCD010000012.1, read on the forward strand.
TAAAGAAAAGGATATAAAGATTCCCCTTGATGTATTAAGGGCACTTCCAGAATGTCTCCTTCAGTCAAACTACAATATTAAGGCCCTTTGCATATTTAACGGCCAGGGCTGGAGGCTTTCAAATTGCCTAAAAAATGGGGAAAAAGAAAGGGCCTTTGGCCTTGCCATAGACCTTGGAAGCACCTCAGTTGTGTTTTATCTGGTGGATTTTTTTTCCTCTAAAACCGTCTCCACCCTTTCCCTAGAAAACCCTCAAAGAGCTCATGGGGAAGACATCCTAGAAAGGATCCTTTTTGCCAGAAAAAAAGAAGGACTTTTGATCCTTCAAAGGGAGATAATTGAGCTTATAAATTCTGCAATAAAGAGGTTATCAGAAGAACAAGGGATAAGCCCTTACGACATCTATTTTATTTCAGTGGCCGGTAACACCACCATGTGTCACTTTCTCCTTGCCCTTGACCCAAGCCATATCTGTAAGGAGCCATATATCCCAACCGCAAATTCCTTTGACCTACTTGAGCCAGAATCCCTTGATATAGACATAAATCCGCACGGGCTAATCTATTGCTTCCCAAATGTCGGAAGCTATTTTGGCGGGGACCTCATCTCTGGAATCCTTGCATCCCAAATGGCAGAAAGGGAGGAGATTTCCCTTCTTGTGGATGTTGGAACCAATGCAGAGGTGGTCCTGGGAAACAAAGACTGGCTTGTTGCCTGTGCAGGCGCAGCAGGCCCGGCCCTTGAAGGGGGAATCCTTTCCTGCGGCATGAGGGCCCAGGACGGCGCCATAGAAAGGGTGAAGATAGACCCCAAAAACCTTACTATCACCTATAAAACCATTAATAATAAGCCCCCCAAGGGGCTTTGCGGCTCAGGCATCATTGACCTTCTGGCAGCCATGTTTGAGGCAGGTCTAGTTGAACCCACAGGAAAGCTTGTCAGGGACCGGATGCCCCAAAGGATAAAGGAAATAGACGGAGAGCCTGCCTTTATCCTTGTTCCCGAAAAGGATTCGGCATCTGAAAGGCCCATATATATCTCTCAAAGCGACATAAAGAATTTGATCAGGTCAAAGGGCGCCATGTTTACCATCTTGAATGTGGTGATTCAAAGTGTTGGAATAGATTTTTCTGACATAGATGCCTTCTATGTTGCAGGGGCCTTTGGAAATTACATAGACCCTGAAAGGGCGATAACCATAGGGATGCTTCCTGACATACCACTTGAAAGGTTTAAACCTCTGGGAAATTCTGCTGGTAAGGGCGCCGTTCGCCTCCTTCTTGAAAAATCCAGCATGAAAAAGGTGGAAAAGATATGTGAAAAGATAACCTATCTTGAAATGAACGTCAGGGGAGACTTCATGAACCAGCTTACAGGTGCCTTATTTTTGCCCCATACAGACCTTAAAAGATTCCCATCTGTGGCCAAGAGGTTAAATTTATAATGTATTTTTCTTTTAATTCTCTTAGAAAGCCTATAAATGGCCCCACTATCTTTCATCCAGTGAATCAAAAGGCAAAAGAGGATTGAATGAATGGAACTCATCTATATTGGCATAGGTGGATTTTTTGGCGCAATTGCTAGATTTCTTGCTGCAAGCTCATTGCAGAGACTCCTTGGCCCTTCCTTTCCTTACGGGACCCTTTTTGTAAATGTATTTGGAAGCTTCTTTCTGTGTCTATTTCTCCCCCTAAGCCTTGAAACCTACAACATTTCCCCTGAGCTAAGGGCTGCCATAACTGTTGGTTTTTGCGGGGCCTTTACCACCTTTTCCACGTTCAGCTACGAAACTCTGTCTCTTTTTCAGGATGGATACAATTTAATGGCCTTTTTAAATATCGGAGGAAATTTCCTTTTGTGTCTTACCTCTGGATGGTTAGGCTTTGTTGTCAGTCGCATTTTTAGCTAAAGGAGAAAACCCATGACCACCACACGCCTTGAAGGGGACCAGATATGTATGAGGATTTATATTGGAGAAAAGGATAAATATCAGGGGAAACCCCTTTATAAGGCAATCCTTGACTTTTTGAAAAAAAGTGACATTGCAGGCTCAACGGTTTATAGGGCAATAGCCGGTTATGGACCAAATAGCTATTTCAGGACAGTAAATCTTCTAAGCCTTTCTGTTGACCTTCCCATTGTTGTGGAGGTCATTGATGACCCTATAAAAATTGAAAAAGTCCTTCTAGGCCTTGATAAAATGATCCCTGCAGGCATGATCACCTTGCAAGAGGTTCATGTCCTTACTTATAAAAAGCGATAGGAACCATGGAATGGCTTGAAAGGAATAGATCTAGGCCGCTTTTTACCCTGGGAATAGTACTCTGTGCCATCGGCCTTCTGGGTATTTTGATGCCAAAGGTTACATCCATTGCCATTTCTCTTATCATTGCCATGATGCTAATCTTTACTGGGATTATCCTTGTTAGCTACTGCATTTTATTCAAAAAGAAGGATAAATGGTCATGGATGAAGGCCCTTACCCCATTACTTTTCGGATTTTTTTTGGCCATAAAACCCTTTGCTCTTGTAATGGTAATTGGCTTTTCAGTATTTTTTTACTTTATCCTTGATGCCCTGGCATCCATCACCATTGCCTATGAAATAAGGCCCCTTCCTGGCTGGAAGCTCTTATTTGCGAGCGGGCTTTTGTCCCTTGTCCTTGCAGGGGCATTTATACTCTTTTGGCCTTATAGCACCTATTGGTATGTGGGAATCATGGTGGGTGCAAGCCTCATTCTGGATGGCATTTTTTTGATTTCTATCTCCTGATTTAAGACCTTTTGCTCTTTTCAAAACAAATGAATGATGAAATGGACATTAAAAGCCTTACTCCATTAAAGAATTCAGATGTCCCCTATCCGTTTCTATGGATTGGCACCTGGAGCATGGCGGGCGTGGGTTATGGAAGGGCAGATGAACGCCTTTGTAAAAAGACCCTTGAGATAGCCTATGACTTCGGGATAAGACACTTTGACACGGCTAACTTTTATGGAAGGGGCAGGGCAGAAGAAATCATTGCCAAGTGTTTTTCCCCCAAAAGGACCAGTTGTTTTATTTCATCAAAAGGAGGGCTGATCTGGCAGGGGAAAAAGGTCCTACACAGGGGAAGGCCAGAGGATCTCAAAAAACAGCTTGAGATCTCTCTTAAGACCTTAAAGACAGACTACCTGGACCTTTATCAACTTCACTGGTCTGATCCCGAAGTGGATGTAAAAGAAAGCATTGATGCCCTAAGGGACTTAAAAAAAATGGGGCTAATCAGATTTTACGGGGCAGGAAATCTTAATATTTTTCATATCCAAAAGGCGGTAAAGGAAAAGGAATTTATTCCATTTCAACTGCCATTTAACCCATTAAGAAAAAAAAACCTTGAAATATTTCGATTTGGAAAAAAGACCGGAAGGACCATCAACCTTTCAGTATCTCCCTTTGAACAAGGTCTTTTGATAGATCCTAGATTCCTTGAAAAAAGCCCTGGGAAAAAGGACATAAGGAGCAGAAATCCATTTTTTAAGGAGCCTTCCTTAAAACCATATATTAACAAGCTTTTTTCACTTGCTGAAAAATGCCCCATTTCAACTGTATCAATAATCATTCTTTATATCCTGGGTTTTGATGATATAGATGGAGTCATACCAGGGCCGAGGACACCTGATCAGATCAAAGATATTATCGAATGTATTAATCTCATTGAAAAGAATAACTTAAAAAAGAATGCGCTTCATGGGTTTTTAAAGGGGCTTTCAAAGGGAATGATATGGAATAGCCTTAAAAGGCTTGAGGAAATTTCAAAAAAAATCCCCACACAATAAAAAATTTTTTTCAATTTTCACCAAGCCTTTTATACCTTAATAAAATTTCCCTAAAAGGGCCTGTGAGATACAAGGACCCTGCCACCACAGTAAGAAAAGAGCGGGGGGTTCTTAAAACTCCCTTTTCAACCGTTTTTTTAAGCTCCTTTTCAAATTCTATATTTGGACCCTGGATGCACGCCTTCCACTCATCTATGGTAACAGGCCTTCTTGGACCTTTTGGTTCAGTTATTATTATTCTTTTAAAAAATGGAGAGATTATTCTTAGCATTTTAGAAAAATCCTTGTCTTCGCCCTCATTTGAGGCGGCAAAAATCAAGGTAGTGGCGATTGGCTTTATGGATTCAATGAAATTCCTTAAAAATCCAGAAAGCCTCTTAAGCCCGCTTTCATTGTGGGCCCCGTCCAAAAGCACATAACCCCCTTCTACCTTTATTATCTCGTTCCTGCAGGGCCAGTAGGCACTTTTTAGCCCTTTTCTTATATCCCCTTCTTCAATCCTAAATCCCCTTTTTCTAAGCTCTTCACAGATGGCCAAAGAACAGGCGGCATTTTCCACCTGATAGTCTCCTAAGATTCCAAGGGAAAGCCCCTCCAATTGAAGCTTGCCCTTATAGGAAAAGACCTGTTTGAATGGGCTATTTGAGGTCTTTTTGACAAAAAAATCCCTACTAAGGGCCCTTACGGGGGCACCTTTTTTTTTCGCAACCCTTTCTATGACCTTAAGGGCTTTTTCATTCACATTTCCACAAATACATGGACATCCCCCTTTTATTATCCCTGCCTTTTCAAAGGCAATCTTTTTTATGGTCCTTCCAAGATAGGCCGTATGCTCAAGAGAAATATTTGTTATGGCTGTTACTAGGGGCAAAATGCAATTTGTTGCATCAAGACGTCCGCCTAGCCCTGTCTCAATTACGGCAATATCGACCCTTTCCCAGCTAAAATACAAAAAGGCCATGGCGGTAGTGAATTCAAAGTAACTGAGCTCGTAGCCTTTCTCTGTGAGAGATGCAACTTCCTCAATAAGGGCCTTTAATTTCTCATCAGAAACTGGCCTAAGATTGATTCTAAACCTTTCATTCAGTCTAAAAAGATGCGGAGATGAATAAAATCCGACCCTATAGCCTGCCTTTTCAAGGATGGAGGAGGTGATGGCGCAGACCGAACCTTTACCATTTGTCCCGGCCACATGAATGCATGGATAGTCCCTTTCAGGGTGACCAAGGGCCTTAAGGGCGGCTTCTATCCTTTCAAGCCCTAGTCTAAAGCCATGAAACTGGAACTTATTAAGAAAATTTTCAGCATCCTTAAGGCTTTCAAATTTCAAGAAATTTTCCCCTGGTACTCCCTAAAATGACCACTCCAAACAACACCTTCGAAAAAACATAAGACCTTGACTTTTGTTTTTGAGGCTGCTATCGAGCAAGGCTAGAGATTATCATGAAACCAAATTAGTTCAAGAAAGAGGTAGGCACTGGTGGAAGAGATAAAGGATCAAAGGGACATTGACAGGATTCAGCTCGAGGGTCTCAAATGGACAGTAAGACATGCCTATGAAAACTGCCCCTTTTACAAAAAACAGTTTGATAGGGCAGGAGTCAAGCCAGAAGATATAAAGACACTTGATGATATAAGAATGCTTCCCTTCACTGAGGCAGATGACCTAAGGGAAGGATATCCTTTTCCACTTTTGAGCGTTCCTGAAGAAAAGGTTGTAAGGATTCATGCCTCTTCTGGGACAACAGGGAAGAAAAAGATACTTTCCTATACACAAAAGGACATAGATGATTGGATAACCTTTTTTGCCCGGGCGCTAAAGATGGCTGGAATTGGCCCAAAAGATAGGGTTCAGATTGCAGTAGGCTATGGGCTTTGGACAGCAGGTGCAGGATTTCAGGCAGCCATTGAAAGGGTTGGGGCAATGGCAATTCCTATTGGACCTGGAAACCTTGACCTCCAATGCCAGTTCCTTGTGGATCTTCAGTCAACCTGCATCTGTTGCACATCCAGTATGGCGCTTCTTCTGGGTGAAGAGGTGAAAAGACGTGGGCTTAGGAACAAGATCAATGTAAAGACAGTGATTCAGGGCTCAGAACGCTGTAGCGAGGCCATGAGAAAGGCAATCCTTGATCATCTGGGGGCAGAGCACCTTTTTGATATAACAGGACTTACCGAGCTCTACGGGCCAGGTCCTGGAATTGATTGCAAGTATCATCAGGGCATCCATTACTGGGCAGATTACTATATTCTGGAACTCTTAGATCCAGAGACCCTTGAGCCAGTAAAGGAAGGCGAGATAGGGGAGATGGTTGTTACAACACTAAAAAAAGAGGCAAGCCCCCTTATCCGCTATAGGACCAGGGACCTTACTAGAAAGATCACTGGCCCGTGCCCCTGTGGAAGTGTCTTCCCAAGGCATGACAGGATACTTGGAAGAAGTGATGATATGATAATCTTTAGAGGCGTTAATATCTACCCAGGCCAAATAGATGAAATACTTTCAGAGATTGAGGGAATATCCAGCGAATACAATATCATTGTAGAAAGAAGAGATGCAAAGGACTTTATGATAATAAAGGTAGAAAGGGATAGCGCTGGGGACCCGGCCTGGGATGATGATATCAAGGCCAGGATACAAAAGGAGATAAAAAGCAAGGTCATGATCTCTGCCGATGTCGATATCGTTGACTATGGAACACTTCCAAGGTCGGAAAGAAAGAGTAAAAGGATTTTTGATAACAGATAAAGGAGGCAAAAAGATGAAGGCAAGGAATTTTTTAAAGGGATTTTTGGCAATATTTACTGTGCTTTTAGCAACATCTATTTCATATGGTCAGTCAATCACGCTTACCTATGCAAACTTTCCACCTGCTTCCACATTTCCATGCGTTCAGATGGAAAAGTGGAAGACAGAGGTTGAACTAAGGACCGCAGGGGTTGTAAACGTAAAGACCTTTCCAGGTTCCACCCTCCTTGGCGCCAAGAACATGATGGATGGCGTGATTGATGGTGTGGCAGATATTGGGGTTGTGGTCTTTGCCTATCAGCCTGGCCGGTTTCCACTCCTTGCAGGTGTTGATTTACCCATTGGATTTTCAAGCTCAAAGGTAGCAAATGCGGTCCTTTATGACCTATTTATGAAATATAAGCCAAAGAGCCTTTCAAAGGTAAAAGTAATCGCCCTTTTTACTGCCCCTCCGGCAAACATCATGTCAAAAAAGCCCATTAGAAATCTTAATGACTTAAAGGGCTATGAACTTAGATGTACTGGTGCAGGAGTTAAACCCCTAAAGCTTTTAGGTGCAGTGCCTGTTGCCATGCCAATGTCTGAAACTCCAGAAGCCCTTCAAAAGGGCATTGTAAAAGGAATTTTTTCTTCACTTGATATCTTAAAGGACTTTAATTTTGCAGAATCCTGCAGGTATGTGACCATCTGTAACATGCAGACCACATCCTTTGCAGTAGTAATGAACAAGAAGAAATGGGATTCTTTGCCAGAAAAGGTCAAAAAGGTAATTGACAACCTTTCAAGAGAACATTCACTCTGGACAGGTGAATATATTGATAAACATGTGATCGAATCCGTAAGCTGGGCAAAGGCAAAATATAAGGAAGAAATCATAAACCTGGATGAAAAGGAATACGAGCTTTGGCACAGAAAGGTTGAACCTATAAAGGATGAGTGGATCAAAAAGACTGAAGCAAAGGGGCTTCCTGCAAAGGCCTTTTTTGAGGATTTAATGAAACTTAAGTCAAAATACGAAAAGGAATTTTCATCCAAATAAAAAAACACGAGGCCCTTTTATTAAAGGGCCTTTTTTCTTTTAAATGAAAAAGATAAACGGCCTTTTTCTTTTTTTATCTGTAATTTTCTTAATGGCATTGATGATCGTTGCTGTAATCAATATGATCCTTCGCCCCTTTGGACATCCACTTGTGGGCTCCTTTGAGCTTATGGGTTATGCAAGCGCCCTTGTAACAGCCTTTGGACTCGGCTACAGCCAGGAAAAAAAGGGGCATATCTCGGTTGACATTTTATTTAAACACCTGCCCAGGAAGCTAAAGGCAATCCTTTCCCTTATTGGAGGAACCCTTTCAGGGGCCTTTTTTCTCCTTTGTGCCTATAAAATGCTAATACTTGGAATAACCTACATTAAAAGTGGCGAGCTTTCAGAGACCTTAAATTTCCCCTTTTATCCTGTAACCCTTGGGGTGGCCCTTGGTCTTTTCCTCCTTGCCATAAATTGCATCTACGCCACATTTAAAGGCGCCTTTTTAAGGGAGAAAAATTAGCCATGTCGCCAACTGCCATTGGACTTTGGGGTATAGTTGGTCTTGTAATTGCACTTTTTTTCTTTGATATCCCTGTTGGCTTTGCAATGGCAATAGTAGGCTATTTAGGGTTCTCCCTGGTTGTAACTCCCCAGGCAGCTTTATCTTCAGTGACATCTGAAATGTGGCGCATCTTTTCTTCCTATGGCCTTGCTGTTATCCCGCTTTTTATCTTTATGGGAAATATATGTTTCTATGCAGGGGTAAGTGAAAGAATTTATAAAACGGCCCAAGCCTGGATAGGGCAAGTGCGGGGTGGAATCGCCATGGCAACCATAATGGCGTGTGCCGGGTTTGCGTCCATTTGTGGCTCAAATGCCGCAACTGCTGCCACCATGAGTTCTGTTGCCCTTCCAGAGATGAAAAGGCTTGGATATGACAAAAAGCTAAGTTCAGGATGCGTTGCAAGTGGAGCCACCCTCGGGGTGGTGATACCGCCAAGTGTGGTATTGATTGTAATCGGCCTTTATACAGGAAAATCCATTGCAAGGCTTTTTTTTGCATCCCTCATCCCTGGAATTATCCTGTCCCTTTTACTAATGACAACGGTCTGGATAATCTGCAAAAAATGGCCAGCCCTTGCCCCAAGCTCAAGAAAGACAAGTCTTAAGGAAAAAATCAAAAGCCTTCCAGGGTCGATCGAAATGCTGACACTTTTTGTGCTTGTAATGTCCGGCCTTTATCTTGGATGGTTTACACCAACAGAAGCTGGTGCAGCAGGAAGCTTTTTTGCAATACTCATTGTTGCCCTTGGCAGGAGGCTTACCATGAAAGGCCTAAAGATGGCCCTTACGGATACTGTCAAGACATCCTGCATGATCATAATGATTGTGGCAGGGGCGGTGATTTTTGGAAAATTCATGGCCATAACAAGACTGCCTTTTGAAGCAGCAGGCCTTGTCACATCCCTTAATCTTCCTCCCTTTTTGGTGTTAGCCCTTATGCTAATTATCTATATTGTGGGTGGTGCCATTATGGACGCCCTAGGACTTTTGATGATAACCATTCCCATATTTTTCCCGGTTGCCCAAGGGCTGGGCTATGACCCCATCTGGTTTTCAATACTTATAACAATCATTACAACCCTTGGGGCCATTACGCCACCTGTTGGCATAAATACCTTTATCGTTGCAGGCTCTGCAAGTGACATCCCCCTTGAAACGGTCTTTAAGGGCGTCTGCTACTTTATACCAACCTTTTTGATCTGTATCACCCTGCTTATCCTCTTCCCAGGGCTCGTAACCTTTTTACCAAATCACATGCACTGAGAAAAATCGACTCCGAAGGTAAAGCAAATAATTTTGGCTTTTTTGGCTTTTTCCCTTATGATTTAAAAAGGAGGTGATGTTAAAGGAGGCCTTCTTTATGAACAGACTCCCCATTGGGATACAGTCCTTTAAAGAGATCCGAACTAACTATGTTTATGTAGATAAGACAAAGATTGTACATGAACTTGTCAATTCAGGGAAATACCTTTTCCTCTCCCGACCAAGGCGCTTTGGAAAGTCCCTTTTGGTAGATACCCTGAGGCATCTTTTTGAGGCAAGAAAGGAGCTTTTTAAAGGGCTCTGGCTGAAGCAAAGATGGAACTGGGAAAAGAGCTTTCCTGTCATCAAAATTGACATGGGTAGCTTTCAAAACAAGTCAATAGAGACATTTGACAGGGAACTTAGGGCCTTTTTAAATGGGCATTTTGAAAAAGGCCCTTCTCTTCTAGATGAAGCCTTGAGTCCCAAGCACCATATGTCGGAACTAGTGAAGTTCCTTTCATCCAGACACCAAAAGCAGGTGGTCATTCTCATAGACGAATATGACAAGCCCATAATAGACAATATTGAAAGACCGGAATATGCAGTTGAGATAAGGGACTATCTAAGGAGTTTCTATGAAGTCTTTAAGGGTCTTGACGAGCACATCAGGTTTTTTTTCATGACGGGGGTGAGCAAGTTTTCAAGGGTGAGCCTTTTTTCAGGTCTTAACAACCTTGAGGATATCTCCCTTTACCCTGCCTTTGGAACGCTTCTTGGCTATACCGAAGAGGAGATAAGGGAAAATTTTTCAGACTACCTTAAAGGCGTAAACCTTGATGAGATGCGCTACTGGTACAACGGCTACAACTTTTTAGGGGATGTGCGCGTCTATAACCCCTTTGACATCCTGCAATTTCTGAAATCAAAGAAGTACCAAAACTACTGGTTCAAGACTGGTACACCGTCCTTTCTCATAAAGGTTCTGGAGGAAAGGCAAGAAGAACCTGATATCCCTGGGATAGAAAATACAGAGCTTTCAGCAGACCTTCTTGATGCCTTTGACTGCTATACCATGCCCATTGAGACGCTTCTTTTTCAGATAGGATATCTGACAATTAGGAAAGAGATAGAGGAGGCAGGGGAGATTTACTATACCCTTGAGCTTCCAAACTACGAGGTAAGACAAAGCCTCAACAAGGAGCTTCTTTTCAGTTACCTAAAGGCAGGGGACAAAAAAAGGGAGCGAGAAAGAAGAAGGTCCCTTTGGATGGCCATAAGAGAAGGGGATATGAAGGCATTTATAAGCGTAATAGAGGCCCTTTTTGCAGGGATTCCCTATTCCACAGTGAATCTTTCAAGATATGAAGACTACTATAAATCAGTGCTCTATGCCTTTCTCATGGGGGCAGGCCTTGAGGTGATAGCAGAGGACATAACGGATAAGGGGAGGATGGATCTAAGTGTTAGGCTCCCTGAGGTCTATCACAGGGACTCTCCAGTAGTAATCCTTGAGCTCAAGGTGGTAACCAAGAAGGAAAACAAGGCCCTAAGGCAGATAAGGGAGCGGGGTTATCATAAAAAATATTCAGATCGCTCCTGCTTCTTGGTGGGGCTTGAGTTCAACAAGCGCACAAAGAAGCTTTATTCAGCCTGGGAAAAGGCCTAGATTAACAGTTGCAGTTTTGCCTGGCTTATTCCTTTTGGCGTGCCAAAAAGGTCATCTTTCAGAGGGAATAAACCCCTTTGGCTCATAACCTGGATTTAAGTGATAGACGCCAGGAAGATTTCTATATTTTTCATCATAGTCAAGCCCGTAGCCAACAAGAAATCCCCTTTCAATCTCAAAACCAACATAGTCCGCATCTATCTCAACTTCCCTTCTTTCCTTCTTGTCAATAAGGCAACAGATCTTGACCGATGCAGTTTTATGAAGTGACAAAATCTCCTTTAAATACTGGATGGTATAGCCTGTATCAATGATATCCTCAACCACAAGCACATGTTTGTCCTTAAGGGAAAGTTCTACATCCTTTGTAATGGATATCTGGCCGGAGGATTCAGTGCTGGAGCCATAGCTTTGGAGTCTGACAAAATCTATCTCAATGGGAAGGTCAATTGAACGAACAAGGTCTGCCATGAATATAAAGGCACCCTTTAATATTCCAATCACAACGAGTTTTTTATCTTCATAGTCCCTTGTAATTTCTTTACCTAGCTCTTCAATCTTGGCTTGAATTTCATCTGGAGAAATGATTAATTTTAGTTCATCGACTGTTTTCAAGGTTTTCCTCCCTTTTGTCACTTGACTAATATATTTTAACGATTAGAGTTAAGACAATAAAATCGATAGTTTTT
>JALXCD010000013.1 GCA_026991135.1 Deltaproteobacteria bacterium
ATATAATTTCGGTAATCTCGACAATTTTGGTTGTCGAAGTCGGCGTTTTTCAAAAAGCCTTTCATACCGTTTCTTTAAGCGGCGGCGAATGGCTGGCTTGTATAATGGTCGCCGCTTGGGTTTGGATATTAGTAGAGATTTATAAGATTTTAAGACTTACTTTCAGTGAAAATATAAAAACAAGCAACGGTTAAAAATGGAAGAAGGTTACGTTAAAAAGGTAATTTCGGAAAATATCGGAATAATTGAATTTTATCATCCAAAGAGCAATTCGTTGCCAAGCTATTTACTTAATGAATTAAACGCTTCGATAAAAGAATTTTGCAACAACGACGAAGTGAAAGTGTTAATTCTAAAAAGCGCTGGAGAGAAAGTTTTTTGCGCCGGCGCGTCTTTCGACGAATTACTCGCGTTAAAAAGTTTTGAAGAAGCGAAAGAGTTTTTTTCAGGCTTTGCGAAAGTAATTCTTACAATGAAAAATTGCGGTAAATTTATTTTAACGCGCGTGCAAGGCAAAGCCGTTGGCGGCGCGGTTGGATTGATAGCCGCTTCCGATTTTAGTATGGCAAGTGTGCAAGCGGCAATTAAATTATCGGAATTATCCATAGGCATAGGTCCCTACGTAATAGGACCGTCCGTACGGCGAAAAACAGGCACGGCGGCTTTTAGCGAATTATCTATAGACGCTACAACATGGCACACAGCCTATTGGGCACGCGAAAAAGGTTTGTTTGCCAAAGTTTATGATACCAACGACGAACTAAATAACGAAGTGGAAATTCTTGCCGAAAAACTAGCCGGCTACGACCCCGAAGCTACACGTCTGCTCAAACAAGAATTGTGGTCGGATACCAATAATTGGGAAAGCTTACTTACCGAAAAAGCTAAAATTTCCGCCCGATTGGTCCTACAGGATTTTACCCGTGATTTTTTAAAGAAATTTAAAAAATAGCAATAAACTATCATCAAAAGAAAATCATATAAGACATATTTAACAAAAAAGAATTAAAACTTATATGAACTTTTATGTCTTTTATGGTTCAATAAAAACGGTCATTTCGATACAATCCCGATTCATCGGGATCACTCAGCGATCCGTTCCTCATTTCCTCAATTCCTCAATTCCTCAAAAATTCACTAAATTTGCCCAACAAACCATAACTTGTACCAGGCCCTCATTTTTTAAATTACGAAAAAACAAAAAGTTTGAATACACACCTCGCTATTACGACGAGCGAAAGGAACGTTTGGAGAATATGAAAAAACAACACGGCAACGAAAAAACCACTGCCGAACAAAGGATGCGTGGTAAATTCAAACGCCCGACCAGAACCACAATGCCCGGTATTTTTTCGGGTGCTACTTTACGCACTTTTATTATACTCGGCATCTTGGTTATGGCTGTTTATTATTTATTAAAAAAATACCAATATATTTAATGCAACACGGACGCATCAAATTATTACCCGACCATGTCGCTAATCAAATAGCGGCAGGTGAAGTTGTACAACGGCCCGCATCCGTTGTCAAGGAGCTTATGGAAAATGCTCTGGATGCCGGTGCCGACGATATCAAACTCATTGTTAAAGACGGTGGCAAGACCCTTATTCAAGTTGTAGATAACGGGCAAGGTATGAATGAGCTCGATGCCCGCATGGCTTTTGAACGCCACGCCACCAGTAAAATCAACTCCGCCGACGATTTATTTCACTTGCAAACCAAAGGTTTTCGCGGCGAAGCTTTGGCATCTATTGCTGCCGTAGCGCATGTTGAAATGAAAACCAAAACCGGAGATGCCGAACTTGGCACCTATATCAAAATTGAAGGCAGTCAAGTGGTTAAACAAGAACCGGTTGCAACGCCTAAAGGCACCTCAATTGCAGTAAAAAACCTGTTTTACAACATTCCGGCACGTCGTAAGTTTTTAAAATCGGTGCAAGTAGAAATGCGGCATATCAACGATGAATTTTTCCGCCTGGCTCTGGCACATCCCAAAATTGCCTTTAGTTTAATACACAACGGCAACACCGTATATCATCTGCCTCAATCAAAGTTGTTACAACGAATCAGCAACTTATTCGGTAGTAAAATTCAAGAAAAATTAGTGCCGGTAGAAGAAAGTACCGATTATATCAAAATTTACGGTTTTACCGGTAAACCCGAATTTGTCAAACTCAAACGCGGCGAACAGTTTTTCTTTGTCAACAACCGCTATATCAAAAGTCCTTATCTCAATCATGCCGTTCTAACGGCTTACGAAGGTTTGATAAAAGAAAAAGCTTATCCGTCGTATTTTATCTATTTTGAAATTGACCCCGCACATATCGACGTCAATATCCATCCGACCAAAACCGAAATAAAATTTGATGACGAACAAACGGTTTATGCTATCTTAAAAGTGGCGGTTAAACACAGTTTAGGACAATTTAACCTGTCGCCGTCTATGGATTTTGAAAGCCGTCCCGACCTGGAAGTACCCTACGAATATCACAAAAAACAACCTGTAAATCCTCCTATCAATGTTGACCCGGACTTTAATCCGTTTAAAGAAGACGACTTTGGACAACCGGCAAAAGTATCGCCGTTAAAAATGTCTAAAAAATTAGAATATTTTGAAAGTTTGATACACGAAACCGCTCAAAGTGCCGACAAACTCAGCAAAGAAATTCCACAACGAAATACAGATTTTTTGCAAACGGATAATAATCTGATGTGTTTTCAACTCAAACAAAAATATATCGTTACCAACCACAACGA
>JALXCD010000014.1 GCA_026991135.1 Deltaproteobacteria bacterium
AGAAAAAACGGCTCCAGGACTAAAAAAATCTTTCATAATTAAAAATCCTCCACTCAGGGTTAAAATTTATTGTTATTCAAATAGTTAAAATCAATATTTATTTACTAATACATCCTTTTAACCTTGATAATCATCAAGAAAACTTTATTGGCGTGAAGGCTTTGATGAATTTTTATCAAAAATAAAAGAGACTCATTCTATACTTTATTAATTAACGATAAATTACAAAGTCGTCTCTTCTATTTTTCGCCCAGGCCTCTTCATTATGACCTGGATCAAGGGGTTTTTCTTCACCAAGACTTACAATAGAAATTCTATCAGGACTTATACCCATGTTGATCAAATAGTCTCTTGCGGCCTTGGCCCTTTTTTCTCCAAGGGCCAAATTGTATTCGTTGGTGCCTCGCTCATCACAATTTCCCTGAATTTCCACCTTAATATCGGGATGCTCCTGCATTACCCTTGCATTATATTCCATTCTCTCCATCATATCAGGACGAATCACATAACTATCAAAGTCAAAATAGATTGGCTGAAAAGGTGCACTTGTCCTGCCCTCCATTATATTGCTGCCTTCACCTGGAACCCTTATTCCTTCTTCATTTATAACACCTTCTTTGATTTCACCTTGACCCTGGCCTTGGATGCCCTGTCCCTGGCCTTGACCCTGGCCCACCTGCTCAAGTGGGATTTCACCTCCTGCCTCAGTGGTAGTCTGGGCCTTTTGAGAACAAGAAGAAAGTAAAAAAGGGACAAATGACATGAAAAAGATTAGATAAAGATATAACTTCCTAATATGCATAACACCTCCAAAGGGCCTTTTTAATTTGGATGGCAGTTTATCAGAGGCTATATAAAATTCAACTTGAAAATTCGTATATCAAATGTCCTGACCTTTCTTTATACATGGACCATTAATTTTATAGACAGCCAGTTCCTTATCATTTCTATGGCTCCAGGAGTATTCAGGTGCAGATATTATTAACTCCATTGAACAACTGGAGATGTATTTTTTAAAACGCCTCACATCCTTTTTACGAGTGATCAGTACCTTTCCCCCTTTCCTTTTAAAAAATTGTTCCTGATTTAATGGCCTCTCAAGATTTACCAGCGGCTTCGGCCTGTTAAGATAAAAGGCCACTGAGGCCATATTCTTTGAGAGGGCAACTGCATCCTCAGGCAAACCTTGGACAATGGGTTTCACCTGTTCCAATATCCTTTTAGTTGATCTAAAGATCTCAAGCTGCACCTGTTGAATACAAAAAAAGCCAGAAAAAAGGATAAAGGTTGAAAGTATAAGGGGAGCAAGTGAACGTTTTTCCTCTTTTTTGAAAAAAGGATACCTTTGTGGGACTAGAAAGGGAAATATTGCAAAAAATCCAATTAATGCCGTTGATACCTTTAAAGATAAGGGCGCATAAAAAAGAAACCTCTTTTCTATTATTGGCCAGATAATTACACTCAATAGCTCTATTAAACCAATAAAAAAAATAAGCAAGGCCCCAATATCAATAAAAAAATTCCTCAATTTTGAACTTGAAGAAACAAGAAAAGAGGAAATGGACAGGGTCAAAAAGGGCAAAATTGGAAGAATGTAATAACTCCTTCTAGAACTAGATATGGTAAAAAGGAGAAATATCCCAAGGGAAGACAAAAAGAGCCACCTATGATTTTTTTCCAGTGTTTTTAGATTTTTGAATCCATCTATTAACGTTCCCATGAAAAAGAATATCCAGGGCATTAAAAGGATGGGCACATAATAAAAATAGCAATAAAAAGGCTCCCTGTGGTCAAAGGCATTAAAAAAGCGCAAAAGATTTTCCCTGAAAACAAGGTAAAGACCCTGCTCCGCATAGCCTTCACTCGTCATTTGCGCATAGATAAATGGAAGTAAATAGAGCGCTGCACCAAATATAATGGAAAAAAGGTGTGATACATTAATATGCCTTTTAATTTCACCCCTTATGAAGATAAAGATTATTGCAACAAGGACTGGAACTGCAATT
Source organism: Deltaproteobacteria bacterium (assembly GCA_026991135.1). GTDB lineage: Bacteria > Desulfobacterota > Dissulfuribacteria > Dissulfuribacterales > QOAL01 > JAADCZ01. The sequence goes on from JALXCD010000014.1 coordinate 2,007, forward strand.
GCCGTTAGCCCCTTAAACTGAGCACCTACTGCACAAATCCCATAAAAGACGAGATAGGAGAAAAGATCTCTTTTATCCCTTCGAACCACAAACCACAAGGAGGCCAGCGTGATAAATGCAAGATTTTCTATATCTGCTGCAGCCGTCCTTGCCCAGAAGATAAAGCCCCACGAGGTCAAAAGAAGCCATGATGCCATAAGGCCAGCTTTTCTTCCAATAAGTCTTTTCCCTAAAAGGTAAGTGGAAGACAGGGTAACTATTCCAGAAAGTGCACTTGGCAATCTTACAACAAATTCGTTTAGCTTTCCAAAGATAGGAACAAAGATGGCAATAGCCCAGTAGGTAAAAAGGGGTTTGTCAAAATAGGGCTCCCCGTTAATCCTTGGATGAAAAAAGTCCCCAGTAAGAAACATCTGGCGGACAACTTCTGCCCATCTTCCTTCTGACCCCCAAAGGGCCCTTTCCCCAAGATTAAAAAAGAGGAGAATACTAGCAGCCAAAAGGAGGATAATTTCTGGCGTCCAGTCTTTTAAGGACCTTTTTCGTCCTTCTTTTTTTGGCATCCCCCTACTCTCCAGACCAGCCGCCTATTCCAAGAAGCTCGAGATTTATCAAAAAAGAGGTGTCATCAGAATCTGTCTTTAACTTTCCCTCCAATGCCCAACAGCTTGAGGTATAACGGAGTGCATAACGAGACTCAATCTGTTTATTGTTTTTAAAATCCTGCTTTATATGGAACTTAAAAGACCATGACCTAGTAAGTATTGCATTTAGGTCAAAATTCAATTCATTGATATCTACGAGCTTATGATACCTATAATAAAGATCAACTGTGCTTCCTAGATATCCTGTATACCTCCACCAGACATTGTGGGTTCTAAAACCATCTCCATAAAAATTATAGGTTGAATCATACCTCAACCAAAAGTTTTGAAATGGTGAAAAATCCATTTCAGCATAGAGATCAGAAAGGCTTTTAGGCTCGGAAAATTTGGCTGATAAGAAGGTGGGCTCTTTATGAAAATTATAGGCCTCTTCCACCTTTATCCTAAATACATCCCTGTAAGAATAGGCACCATTTGTCCTTTGCCACTTTCTGCTAACAAAGGACAGAAGTGAAAAAACAACTTTATTTATCTCGTCATAATTGTCATAGATATCAATACTAGGAATATTGTCTGTATTTCTATGGGGGCTGTATTCATATCTTACCCTTGGAGTAATATAATGTCGCCAAGTGGAGGTGGTGCTATTAAAATTTCTGGAAAAGGTCTTGCTTAAATCTGCCTTAAGTATGTATCTAAATTTATTGGCTGTATTGTTGTATTTCTTTTCATTGACCTCTTCCCCATAGGCCACATAGACCGTATCATCAGCCTTTGCCTCAAGAACCAAGTCCCCCCAGTTGAAAAGGTCCAAAGGAATAGAAAGCCCAGGGGTGAATTTTAGCCTGTGCTCCTTTGTTCCCTGCTCACGATAATAATCTGTGTAATCAAAATCAAAGGAATAATATACTAATTTCCAAAGCCTTTTTTTATACACATGCCAAAAAACACTTGGCAAGGTCTGGACTGTAAATCCCCTTTCCCCAAAAAAATGGTTATCGTTATAACGCCCATGAAGTCCTAAAAAGGAATCGGTGGTCTCCTTAGTAATCTGTGCAATTGTAGGCCTTATATTATCTGTCTCTTCGGCAAGATTCCTGTTGAAGACCTTTCTGAACTCTTCATCGCTCCTTGAAAAACCCATAAGACCTGAATCAAATTCTTGCAGGTAATCCATATCGCTCATAAGATCCATATCCAGCTTTGCATTAAAGCCAAAGGGAAGGGACTGATTTACTTTACCCCTAAGCCACCACCTGAATTTATTGCCCCTAGTATGACCGTCTCCATTAAAGTCATTGTCATCTTTGGTATCATAAAGGAAGTTATATCTAAGAATCATTTTATCAGTATTTGAAAATACATGCCTGTATTCGATCCCCTGCATCCAGCCTCTACTTGACATAGGGTGCTGATAAAAAGTAAAGTCCATGCTGTCATTTAGCGCAAGAAAAAAAGGGATATTTACACCTATCCCGTTTCTTTTTGACGAGGTGTACTCGGGTATCAAAAAACCTGTCTTTCTATATCTATTTATAGGGACAAAGAGCCAGGGCGTGTAAAAGATAGGGATATTTTTAACTTCAAAAAAGGAATGCTTTGCCTCGGCTTCACCATTTACAGTAAGTTTTAGTTTTTTGCACCTAAATCTCCAGTCCTGATCCGGAAATGGGCACGTACTGACAGTAGCTTCTTCCGCATAATATTCTTCTGGCCCAATCTTTTCCATTTTTTTGGCAGTAAGATGTATGTTGTTACGCTTTAGATATAAAATACCACCTTCTACTTCACCTGTTGATGTTATAAGATCAAGCCTACCCCTTTTGCCCTTTAGTACATCCTCACCCATGTGTATTACAACATTTCCACTGGCATAAATCCTTTTCTTTTGTGAGTCATAAATTATCTTTTGGGCAAAACAGCGAAGCTTACCCTTGATGACCTCAACATCACCCTTTGCCACCACAACCCTTGAATTGTGATAAAAAACGAGCTCGCGGGCCCTTATGGACCAAGGCTCTTCTTTTATTTGACTATTACTTGCTGCAAAGACAACGGAAATAAAAAGGAAGATGTAAATGAACAAAAGGTAAAAGATAAATGGTCTTTTAATAAAAGGCAAAGGGTATCTCATCAGACCACAGAAGATGGCATAAATATCTTATTATAGAGGTTTTGAGCATATCTATCCGTCATTCCTGCTATAAAATCACAAACATGTCTTTCATAGGGGGTTCTTTCGTCCTCTATAACCTGCTCCTCCTCAAAAAGCCTTTTCCTCTCCCTAAAAAAGGCATCCTTATTCTTTAAAAAATATTCATAAAGTTCAAAAAGTATCTTTCTTGCCTTTTCAAATTCGTTATGTACCTGAGGAGCCCTATAGACATTATCATACAAAAAGGCACGGAGATCCAGCATGGTTTTTAGCATTATAGGGCTAATATCAAGCTCTATACCTTCATCTGTTATCTTTGTACTTGCTATAACATCTTTTATCATGGATGAGATACGGCTGCTGTGGGTATCACCCAAGACCTTTGTCACTTCCTCTGGCACAAAAGACTCCTTAATAACCCCGCTTCTTATGGCATCATCAAGGTCATGACTTAAATAGGCGATTACATCGGCGATCCTAACAACTCTACCTTCTACAGTCTGGGCAAACTCACCTGGCTCTTTAGGGATAATGTTTCCAAAGCCCTTTGAATGCTTTAATATTCCGTCTCTTACTTCATAGGTGAGATTGAGTCCCCTTCCCCCATTTTCCAAACAATCTACCACCCTGAGGCTTTGTCTGCAGTGGCTAAAACCCCCTGGAACAATCTCATTAAGAACTGTCTCCCCTGCATGTCCAAAGGGCGTATGCCCTAGATCATGGCCAAGGGCTATGGCTTCTGTGAGGTCTTCGTTGAGGCGAAGAGCCCTTGATATTGTCCTTGCTATCTCTGATACCTCCAGGGTGTGGGTAAGCCTTGTTCTATAGTGGTCTCCCATGGGGGACAAAAAGACCTGGGTCTTGTGCTTTAGCCTTCTAAAGGCCTTTGAATATACTATCCTGTCTCTGTCTCTTTGAAATGATGTACGGATAAAACAGGGAGTTGTCTTGAATCTTCTGCCCCTGCTATTCTTGCTAAGACAGGCATGAGGGCTTAACATCTGCTCTTCCCTTAGCTCAAGTTCCTGCCTTACACTAAGCCCTCTGGTATTTTTGACTTGGCTCCCTCTATCAATGTACATGTTTGAAGTTATAACTTTTTCAATAAAAACAGGCAATATGATAAATGTTAAAAAAAATCCCCTTTTCGAAATAACTCACTGTGCTTCCAGATATCAAGGATCAGATATGAAAGGGAAAAAAGGGCAGAAGCCACAAAAAAAGTTCCGACAATAAGACTAAAGTTGACCCTTGCCACAAACATTAAAATAAAAATGACCAAAAGAGTTGGAATAAATATTCTTTTCTTTAGGTTTGAAAGATCAAATCTATTCTCTTGCACCGCCCACATATCGATCCCCTGAACTGCAAATTCAATTGCGAGAATCAAGATCACCAAAAAATGGGCATTTTTGGGCGCCCAGGGCAATAATCCCAAGACCACAAGTGGAATCAAAAGAGAATAAATAATATCCATCCACGCACCAAACCCCTTTTTGCTTACAGAAGGAAGACATGCCCAAAAGTATTGACCGCCAGATAGAATCGTGACACCAAGAATCACCAGGCCATAAAATATATTAAGAGAATCCACGCCTAGAACACTCGCTGACAAAAGTCCGATTGATTCAAACAAAAGGGCCGATTTCACCCTTTGGGTAATCTCCTGACCCTTTGCCCACATGGCCACTGCCAGAAAGATTGTCGCAAGGAATAGCCCAGACAAAAAAGAAATGGTTATGAGCTTGTCAGGAAAGGTAGAATTTAAAAGAATAAGCCCCATTCCTATCATCTGAATGGTGGTCTTAAGCTTTGCAAGCTCTGTAACCCTGAGCCCCTTTTTATCTGGAGTCATAAAACGGCGCATCTCTGTAATCAGAAATTCCCTAAAAAAGATGAGCCATACAATCCAAATAGGTAACATTCCCAAATCCACTAGGGGCACAGCGGTTACAGCCAGAAAAATCTTATCTGCTATGGGGTCTAGGAGCCTTCCTAACGGGGTTACCCCATATCTTCTAGCCATAACTCCGTCCAGATAATCAGTAAGTCCGAGTATGGTAAAAATGACAAGGGCAATTATACGGCAAAGGGTATTGCCGTATATCAAAAAAAGAGGAAGAGGCAAAAGGATTATTCTAAGCGCAGTGATTTGATTGGCATTAATCCTCATTGCTCCTTCACCTCTTTTTTGACCAAACAGAATAAAAACTCCTTAAAAGCTCTCCCCTGGCTCCAGAAAGGCTCTGGAGTTCATGGATGAATTTTCTATAGGTCTTTGCTGGGCCAAGGTCAAGCTGTATAATTATTGGGTCACAAAAATACCACGTGCACCTGTAGGGCCTCTGGGGTCTAGGAAGCACACATCCCCTTTCACCAATGAACTGGCAGATATCCTCTTCATTGACGGAAAGGTCATATCTTGGAACCTCAAGGCCAAGGGCGAAAAAGACAACCACATCGGCAAATTCAGGAAAACCAAATTTATTGGCACAGCAAACTGTGCCACAATATGGACAGATCCTTGAGGTATAGGATTCTATAAATGGATCAAGAACCGAAAAGGCATGCTCGACCTTTTTTGCTAAAACAAAACAAGATTCAAGCTCCCCTCTGTTTTCTCTAAAAAAGGCCTTTATTTCCTCTATTTTCTCCCAAAACTCATTTGGTTCTTTATAATTAAGCCTTGGAAAAACAGTTGTATCAAAGCCAATTATCCCTTCCATGCCTTTACTTAAACCTAGGTGTATTTCTCAAAACCTTTTTTTCTAAGCCCTTCAACAAGCTCTTTTATCCTTTCAAGCTGATCCCTTGGACATACAAGAATTGCATCATTTTCAAAAACCACCACCATATCTTCAAGACCAATTGCTGCAACCAGTACCCCGTCTTCAGACATCAGAAGGCTATTTTTACAGGAAAGTGCAAAGGCTTTCCCCGAAATTGCATTACCTGACTCGTCCTTTGGACTTATCCTGTAAACACTTTCCCAAAGCCCCATATCGTGCCATTCAAAGTCACAGGGAAATACCACAACATCCAAAGGGGTCCTGGGGGAATACATCTTACAGCCTGATATCTTTTCCAAAAAGGCAGTATCAAAGGGATCCTCAGGAAGCATCCTGTAACCTTTTTCAATATCCCGGTCTATCTTATTTTTAAAGGCCCTTTCAGACAGCTCAATTAGGGGCCTCCATATTGAAAAATCATCAGAGTTCAAGAGTGAACTAACATTTTTTACAAAAAAGGAAAGCATCCCGCTATTCCACAGAAATCTTTTGGATTTAAAATAGGCCCTTGCAGTCCTCTTGTCAGGCTTTTCATGAAAGCCCCTTACTTCCATACAACAAAAACCATCCACCTTTCCAAGGGTTGGGCCAAGTTCAATATATCCATAAGATGTTTCTACCCTCTGGGGCCTTATTCCATAAATGACAATGGCCATGTTTTCCTCTGCCCATTTTTGGCCTGATATCAAAGTTGAGTAAAACTTGTTTTCATCTTTAATAAGGTGATCCGATGGAAAAACGGAAACCGTTGCCCCAGGGGAGCTCCTGTCTATAATAAGGCTTCCAAATAAAATGGCTGCACAGGTACCCTTTGGATAAGGTTCAATGATTATGTTTTCCTCTGGAAATTCCGGAAGAATTGCCGTCAATTGCTCCCGTTGATATGGTTTGCAAAGTATCCAGATATTTTCCCTTTTAAAGATTCCCTCTATCCGTCTGACAGTCTTTTCAAGAAAGGTTAGATCATTATCAAACCTTAAAAATTGCTTTGGACGAAATACCCGGCTTTTGGGCCAAAGCCTTACGCCAATTCCACCTGCAAGTATAAGGGCATGAAAATTTCCTTTCATGTCAGACTCCATTTAGATATTCAGAGAAAAAGGAGGCGACATAGATCGCCGCTGTCTCGCTTCGAAGGACCCTTGAAGAAAGCCCTGTCCTTAAGAAACCGTAATATTTAAAAAGCTCAAGATCTCCTTCAGAAAACCCGCCTTCTGGCCCTATGGCAATGAATAGGGGGCCTTTTTTAATATCCTTTAAATTTTTCAGGATCCCACCTTCTTTCTTTTCATGAACAACAATCCTTATTGAATCCCCTGAAAGGCCCTCTAGTGCCTCTTTAAGTGGGCAGGGAAAATGGATGGCTGTTGCATAAAAACCTCTACTTTGTTTTAGAGCCTCGAGGCCAAGCCTTTTCCATCTTTTATGCTTTGAAAGGAGTCTTTTTTCGTCCCTGTCCCTTAAAAGGGTCCTTTCTGTAAACACTGGGAATATAGCTCTCACACCAATTTCAGAAAGCTTTGATATTGCAATATCAAAACGCTCGGATTTGATAATGGAAAGAATAAAGATAAGATTCTTCCTGTCATCAAAAAAAAGGAGGCCAAGGAAGGA
>JALXCD010000015.1 GCA_026991135.1 Deltaproteobacteria bacterium
GATAAGAACTCTGGAACCCCCTTTTGAAAGGAGGTCTTTAAGTATTTTGATCCAAAGATCTTGGTTTTCTGGTTCTTGGTAAATCCAGTATCCGAGGATTTGTTTGTAACCTAAAAGGTCAATGCCCACAGCAGTAAAAATAGAAACTTTTTGATATGACCATTTTCATCACGAAGTTTGGCATGAAAGGCATCTATTAAGAATGACAAACCAATCAGAATTTAATGGTTGAGAACGAAATGCATCAAGTTTTTCACTAATCAGTTCAGAAACATTGTCAAGAGCTTCCGAGCCTGTTCGAAAAAATTTTCAACAAAGGAAGGAGATTGCACGGGCTTTTAGAGGATTTAATTTTTAAATGCAAAAAAATAGATGAAAGGAGGTGATGATTATTAAAAAGCCCGTGCATTACAAATACATGTCAATAAAACAAATAAGAACTTTAGCTCAGTCTTTCAAGGATTTCATTTCAAAGTGTACAGGACAAGAGAATGTTAGGAGACGTGGCAGACCACCGAAATATTCTGATGAATATATCCTGTCTTTATTTTTCATGAGGGTTATTCGTCGCCTTTCATTTAGGATGTTGAAGAGGGAAGCAGAAGAACTGACTGGAGAAACCTCTCCGGCCTTATCTACATTAGATTATAGATTCCGTCGATTAGATGATAAGGCCTTTGAAGGCTTTTTCAAAAGAATAGTTACGTCTATAGAAAATTTTTTAGAGAAATCTTCTTCTTGTTTTGTGACGGCACAGGCTTTGGATATTGCCATAAGATTTCATTAAATCATAAAAGAGGCAAAGAACAACGACCCACTTATGCTCATGTTATTGGTTTCTGCCACTGATTCTGGAGCCTTATGTAAGATGAAAGGAAACTGTTAAAGAAAATTTTGGATAATGTTCCAGGATTAAAGGGCAAATATTTGATAGCAGATGCCTTATATGGAATGAGCACTGTATTATTAGAGCGATTCATGAAATTAGGCCTCATTCCAGTTATCCCAGTAAAAAGAGGTATCCATAACGACATAAGACATCCAATTCGTAAGCTGATAGCTAAGAACTACGAGGCCTTGAGAGAGTTATATAAAAAAATTATAGAGCAGGTAATTGGTAAGATAAAAAACAGCTACGGAGATAAGAGTACTTCTAAAACATTTGAAATGGCCTCCAAGGAGGTTCTGGCAAAAGTGATTGCTTTCAATTACTGCTTTCTTAGTACAATCATATTTTTTACTTTTATCTTCAATTAAAATTGAGACAGTTTTTTAGGATTAAAATCTAAACATTCAAACAATTTAATTTGTAACTAAAATTGGGCCGGATTTTTTCGAACAGGCTCGCGAGTGGTTGACAATATTTTAATCTAATTTAAAATGAATCATTATTCATTTAAGTACTCTCTCAGGGAATCTGGTGAAAATCCAGAACGGGCCCGCCACTGTGAGTGGGGACGAAACCTGAAGATGGCCACTGTCTTTTTGTACAAAGATGGGAAGGCTCAGGGAGTAGGTTGATCCACGAGTCAGGATACCTGAAGGGTACTTTCGGAACTCCAAGGCCAGCGGGGGACCTGGTCGCGGAGCAAGAGGTTGCGGCTAGCGGGCAAACCGCATCCTGAATAGTCAGGGTGCGGTTTTTTTATTTATCAGTTCTACAATATTGTCCCCCTCCAAAATCAAAAAAGGAGGTTTTTTTATGAAACGGTTAACTTGTTTCTTAGCTGTCTTAATGCTTCTTTTTGAAATGTGCCTTTTTTCTCAAAATGCTGGTGCAAGGGTTCTTAGATTCTTAAAACCTGTCAAAAAGAATCTTAAACCTGCAATTGTACTGACTGCATTTGGGACAAGCACCAACGCCCAAAAGACCTTTGATTTTATGAATGAAGAGATAAAAAAGGCCTTTCCTGGATACGAAATAAGATGGGCCTTTACCTCTCAGATAATCAGGGAGAAGGTAAATGCAATATGGGCGAAAAAAGGAATAAAAAAGAGGCTTTATAGTCTTCCCCAAGTCCTTTCCGACTTAAAGGCCGATGGTTATACAAAGGTTGTTGTTCAGTCTCTGCATGTGTTTCCTGGAGGAGAATATATCCATATGATGGAAGAGGCACGCCTTACAGGGCTTAAAATATCCATTGGCGAGCCGGTTATGGCTACCTGGGAGGATGTTAAAAGGTTTCTTGAAGGAATATCAGGTGAATTTTTACCGCCTGCAAAAGGCTGTAATGTCTTGGCTGGACACGGTACTCCAAATACCTACTATGCCCCTTCAACTGCTGTTTATCTTGCTTTTGACAGGCTTTTAAGTGTCCATTATCCAAACTGTTTTTTAGGAAGTGTTGAAGGTGTACCAGATAGAAAGGATGCCCTTGACAGGGCAAAGGCATGTAAGGGCAAGGATATTCGCATAATCCCTTTTATGATCGTTGCTGGCGATCATGTGATGAATGACATAATGGGTAAAGAGCCGGATGAGGAGGGAAATATATCCTGGGCCATGGAACTTGAAAGGGCTGGGAAACGGGTAAGTTGCCCTACCATAAACATTAAAGGGCAAAGGTTTTATAAGGGCCTTGGTTTTTATAAGGTTACAAATGAGATAATCATTGAACACATAAAGCAGGCCCTTAAGGACTTTAAGTAATAAGAAACTAAGAAAGGAGGGGAATATGAAGTCAAGGCTCGTTATCTTTTTTATTACCTTTATTTTTTTCATTGGAGGAACAGGTTTTTCTGGGGGTATCCCGGACAGGGAAAAGAGGCTTGAAGATCTTGTAAAAAGGCTAATTGAAGAGAACAAAAGCCTGAATAAAAGGCTTCAAAGTGTAGAAGAGGAGCTTTCTAGGCTAAAAAAGGAGAAGACATCTTCTCAAGAAATTACAAAGGAAGTTTCTTCATTGAATGAAGAGGAAACAGAGAAAAAATGGTATGAGCGATTTAGTATTGATGGAGGTGTTACGGGAGCCTTAATGGGGACATTTGGGGATGCTAACAGTATTGAAAATGTTCGTTCACAACAGGATGTGTCTTATACAATGGACTTGAACATAAATGCCGATTTTTCTAAATGGGGTTCGTTTTTCATTCATCTTGAAGGAGGAGATGGAGATGGCCTAAATAATGATGTGCCAAGCTTCAGTGTCCCCAACTACGATGCCTATAAGACAACCATAGGGCTTGATCAGGCAGCACTTACTATCTCAGAAGCCTTTTATGAGTTTAATTTTTTTGAAAACCGTTACGGGTTTGATATTGGAAAAATGGATATCAGCGTGCTTTTTGATGAAAATGAGGTGGCTGGAGACGAAACCACCCAGTTTTTGTCAAATATTTTCGTAAAAGCAATGGGCATGAATATTCCTGAACCCGACAGTTTCTACTGCCCTGCATTCATGGTCCGCGCTAACCCAATCGATCTTGTTGAATTTAGGGTGATAGGGGCAGGTGTTGCAGAACATGGTTCAGATTCGGTTTGGCATAACCCCTTTGACAATGGAATGTTAATAATGCAAGCCAATTTTATGCCAAGGCTTTTCGGAAAAAATGGAAATTTTAGATTTTATGGCTGGATAGACAAACGTGAATATCTAAAAAATAGGTATCTCGATGAAATAGAAGAGCTACCCCATGATAAAGTCCACAAGCTCGCAGACAGCTCTCTTACAGGCTGGGGCCTTTCCTTTGATCAGGAGTTTCTTGACTGGTTAAAGGGCTTTGCCCGTTATAGCCATACCATAACAGACGACAGGGCCGTCTGGAGCGACGATGATGGAACCTGGGTCATGATACCCTTTAACAGGACCTGGTCCATTGGCTTTGAGTTTGACGGAGGGTTATGGAACAGGGCAGGGGATGCCTTTTCCGTTGCATTTGGCCAGACCCTTTTGACAGATGATTATGAAAGGGCAAATAAGCATACTGCCAATGAAAAGTACCTTGAGGCCTATTATCGCTTTGTTTTTAATAAATACTTTGCCCTTTCAGGGGATTTTCAGTGGGTCCAAAATGCAGGCGGAAATTCAAAAATGGATGATATTTATATATGGGGAATTAGAAGTCAGATAGATTTTTAACTCTTTTTAAGCTCATGTACTTTATGTGCCTCCCAGCAATTAAATTGCTGGGAGGCTTTTTAATTTTTATCTGAACCAGTGTCCTGAAAGTCTTCCCCAAACCCAGAAGGACAAAAGGGTAAGGACGGCAAGTATTCCAATAAAAGTTCCGGATATAGGCCCAAAATCCAAAAATTCAATCTTTAAGACGTCCTTTTCCCTACAATTGCTGACGCACTCAAAACAACCAATACATTCTGCCGAATTAATCCTTTTCTTTTTGCTTACCTTTATTGCGGCAGGGCATACATAATCGCAGTTTTTACATCCCCTGCACATGGATTCTTCCCTTTTTATAGCTGTAGGACTAAATATTCCAAGAATACCCAATAGGGCTCCATAGGGGCAAAGAACCCTGCACCAGAAATTTTTTATAAAGATAGAAGCTATAATTATTCCTATTATGATCCAAAGAGAAAGATTTGAAGGGTGAAGGAAAAATTCAAGCATCCTCAAAGGCCTCAATGGTTCTAATATCCATTTGCCAGAGGATAGTATAGAGAAAAAAGAAGAGAATGAGATATTTTGGAGTAAAAAGCGGAACTTCAATCCATTTTGGCAGGTTCTCAAGGACCTTGGGTTTTACCATCTTTTTGGTTATACGCTCAATAAGGTTTGAAATGGCTCCAATTGGGCATACCCATCCACAAAAGGCCCTTTTCCATAAAAATGACAATGTCAAAATGGCTATGAAGATTGTTAGACCTGCTGGATGAATCGGGTCATATTTCCCAGTGAGTACCAGCCTTTTTAGGCCCATAAGGGCACTTATTGGCAAAAAGGCCTCAACTGCAGGAGGCCTTTGGGAATATATCTGGCTTTCTCCGATTCGCCAAAGGTAGTAGCCATAAAATTTAAAGCCTATGAGAATAGAAAACAAAAGGAAGCCCAACTGGGTTAAGGGCCTTAATTTAGAGCTTTTTAAAAGGTGTTTAAAAAAGATATTTAGGGACATTAATGAAAAGATGCCCTTTCTTTATATTCCTTGACAAGGACGCCACTTAGCCCAATAAGGCCAATCAGGTTTGGTATGGCCATTGCCCCATTCATGGTATCTGAAAAGTTCCACACAAGGTCAACCTTTTGAAAGGCCCCTAATAAAATGGCAACACAAAATATGAAGCGATAGGGCTTTCTGGCCTTAAGACCTAAAATATATTCAATGCATTCTTCACCGTAATAGGCCCAGCCTATCATGGTTGAATAGGCAAATACGGATAGACCAATGGTGACAATCATTCCACCAATCCCAGGAAGGGCGGAGTTAAAGGCAGAGTAAGTAAGGGGGCTTGATGTAAGACCGCTTTTCCATGCACCTGTAGTGAGAATCACAAGACCTGTCATGGTGCAAATTATAATGGTATCAAAAAATACCCCTGTCATGGCAATTAGCCCCTGTCTAACCGGGTCATTGGTCTTTGCAGCAGCATGAGCAATTGGCGCACTTCCAAGCCCGGATTCATTTGAAAAAACGCCCCTTGCAACACCAAATCTTATTGCCTGTGAGACGGTGGCCCCAGTAAACCCACCAATTCCTGCGGCGGGGCTAAAGGCATGTTTAAAGATTAGATAAAAGGCCTCTGGAATTTTTGAAATATTCATGGCAAGGATTAATAAGGCCCCAAGGACATAGAATATTCCCATAAATGGCACAAGTTTTTCTGTAACCTTTCCGATCCTTTTAATACCACCGATGATAACAAGCCCCGTAAGGACGGCAAGGATTATCCCAGTTAGAACCTCAGGGATACGAAAGTGCTCTTTGACCACAACGGCAACGGAATTAGATTGAACCATACTCCCAATTCCAAAGGCAGCTATGGAGCCCATAAGGGCAAAGAGCCAACCAAGCCACTTAAGGCCCAGCCCATCCGAGATGTATCTCATGGGGCCTCCCTGCATGGTGCCATCTGGAAGGGTGTGTCTGTATTTTACAGCAAGTACTGCCTCTGCAAATTTGGTAGCCATGCCAAAAACCGCACAGATCCACATCCAGAAAAGGGCCCCCGGACCTCCGAGAAATATGGCAGTTGCCACTCCGGCTATGTTTCCTGTACCTATGGTTGCAGAAAGCGCAGTTGTAAGGGCCTGGATTGGCGTAATGTCACCCTGGGCCTCGTCCTTTTCTCCCTTTTTAAACAGGAGCCCAAGGGCATAGGGAAGTTTGGTAAACTGGATGAACTTTAGTCTGAATGTGAGATATATGCCTGTTCCCACAAGGAGAATGAGCATGTATGGTCCCCAAACAAAACTGTTAACTTGCGAAATTAACTTGTCCAATTTTTCCTCTCCCCCTTTAAGAATTCAAAATGAGTTCCTTTAAGGAATAAGGACTGCGGCACCCTTTATCCTGCCTGAGCGAAGGTCGCTAAGTGCCCTATTTGCATCTTCAAGTTTATAGGCCGTGGTATGAAGTTCAATAGGGACTTTACTGGCAACATCCATAAATTTTTGTCCATCTTCCCTCGTAAGATTTGCAACAGATTTGATGGAACGTTCATGCCAAAGAATATCATAGGGAAAAGGTGGGATATCACTCATATAGATGCCTGCACAAATGACCTTTCCTGATTTTTCAAGAACCCGAAGGGCCTTTGGGATCAGTGCTCCTACAGGTGCAAATATAATGGCTGCATCGAGTTTTTCAGGAGGTATTTCACTTGACCCTCCTGCCCAGAAGGCGCCTAAACTTCTTGAAAATTCTTGTTTTTCTGTATCCCCATCTCGTGTAAAGGCAAAGATCCTTTTGCCTTCATGATTTGCAACCTGACAGAGAATATGGGCAGATGCTCCAAAACCATATAGACCCAGATTTTTTGCATCCCTTGCCATTCGGTATGAGCGGTATCCAATGAGCCCTGCACAAAGAAGGGGTGCTGCACTTTCTGAAGTGTAGCCTTCAGGTATCTCAAAAACGTAATCCTCATAGGCCACACAATATTCTGCATAACCGCCATCAATGGTATATCCAGTAAAAAGGGCATTTTCGCAAAGGTTCTCAAGACCCCTTTGGCAAAACTTGCATTTTCCACATGTGTAACCAAGCCATGGCACCCCGACTCTGGCCCCCTTTTTAATTCTTTTACATCTGTCTCCGGTCTCAATCACCTCACCCACTATTTCATGACCAGGTATAAGTGGAAGTTTTGGTTTTGTGAGCTCTCCATCAAGGATATGAAGATCCGTCCTGCATACACCACATGCCAAGACCTTTATTAGCACCTGCCCTTTTTGAGGAACAGGTTTTGGTACATCCATAAGTTTAAGGGCCCTTTTTTGCTCTTTGAGTACCATGGCCTTCATAAAAAGCCTCCCGCTAAACTAATTTATGGGCTCGGAATAAAAAATTGAGTTTTGATAGGGGGATAAAAGCCTTTGGGCCGCCTGTCTTAATTTTAAAAATTCGTCCCCATTTTTTACAATCCCCCTTTTAATCTTGAGACTCCTAGTGCAATTGACTTTGTTTCCATTTTTGGCACAAAAAAGCTCCCATGAAAGGGGGCCAATCTTTCCCTTCGAAGCCCTGGGGACTATTTCTATCTTTGACCTTTTGGGAAAATCTATTTGGAGATTAAGCTCAAGTTCATTTGAACTTTTAATAAAAAGGTCGGACCTTCTTTCCCTCGGAAGGGTGGCAATTCGTGAAAGTATGGCCGAGCCTGGAAATGGAAAGCAATAAAGACCATTATTTTCTATCAAAAAGTCCTTGACAGAAAAGCTCGTTTCAATGCTAGTCTTGCAAGAAAGGTTATCAAGGCCAGTTATTGAAAGGTCAGTTACGGGTTTTGCCCTTGGAAAGAGTGAGTGAAAAAACATTGACCGCCTTACTTCATATTCCTTTTTAGTAAGGTACTTGAATATCCTTTTGACTGGAAGGCTATTAATACCGAAGTCTTTTTGCAAAAAATTGGCTTTATAGGTCCCTGGGGAACTTATGATCACTTTAAAGGTTCTCTGGGTGCTTTTTTTAACTGCGTCTTTTATCCTTAAAAATTTTCCTGAATTAAGGCTTAGAGCAATTTCTCCATCATGGCCTGTTATTCCAGGAGGAAGCTCTTTTCGGTCAAAGGAGAAAAATGAGTTGTTGACCTTAAGATAAAAGGAGTCAAAGAAGCCGGGGCTAGGTACATCTTTAAGCGCCTCAAGCAGGGCCCCTGCTGTGTTTATTGCCACTATATCCGGTTTTTCTCCCATATTTTCTAAAAGTGCATGAAAAAGGATCAAAAGCTCCATTTGGGAACCAAGTCTTCTTTTTAAAATCCTTTCAGGTGAAGAAAAGGAAAGGGTTGAAGAGAAAAAGGAAATGGGGAAGATTCCAAAATCTCTTATCAGGATTCCATAGGTTCCTGGAATGTCCTTTTTGGTAATTGGCCCTTTAATTTCGGTAGGAAGGGCAGAAGAATCTATTGATTCATATCTGTTAAAAAGCCTTTTTACAAAAAAGTCTTTGACCTTGTTCCATGAGTCAAAGCTTGAAAAGACAAGGGTCTTATCCAGATTTAAAATAGGTGGCATTAAGGGGTCACTGGGTAGCTTTTCAAGATCTTTTCCGATCCATTCATAAACTAACAAACCTTTCTCACTTTTCTTTTTAAAATTAATCTCTTTGGAATTAATATGAAATTTTAAGCTCATATCCTTAGGAAGGAGAATTTTGACCCTCTTTAAAAGGGTGGGATTTTCAAGAGAAAAGGATTCAGCTCCCCAAAAACCTAGTTTTGAGTGTTTTTTTAAGGTGAACTCGACAATTGAGCCTTTTTCAACAGATGGGAAATTTATGACCTTCAACCTCGATGCGGAAAAGATGGAAACACTCTGGGTGCTGGGGTCAGAAATGTCTTGGATTTCCTTTTGCGTAACCTTTGTAACCTTTCCAGTTTCAGAAATTGTCTTTGCGTCAATTATTTTTATATCCTGAAAGCCCTTGTTGTAGGACATTCTAAAATCAGCCAAATCCTTTTTACCCTTATAGGTAAGAACCTTGGCCTTTAGATGAAGGGTCAGGGTATAGCTGCCATCTCCTTTGACCTCATAGAGCTTTTCAACTAAGAGGTTTACGGCATCTGCCCTTTTTTCTACCTTTTCCCCTCCCATACAAAAGCAAATGCCTTGAAGTCCACCAAATAAGAGGGAAAAGACAGTCACGATCAAAAAAAATCCTTTTGAATATGAATTATGTTTCATAGCTTCTCCTTATCTTGTGAGAACAAGCGGCACAAATTGTGTTTTTAAGACCTCTTCCTGTATGCTTAAAAGGTCGTCGTAGAAAATAACTGGTAGCTCAAGGGCCCTATTTGTAAAAATGCGTCTTATCTTAAGTCCATTCTTTGTAAGAGATAGATAAGTTCCATAGTCCATGAATCTATTTTTAATCTCTTTAAACCTTGGAAGCCTTACTGACTTATAATCTACATCAAGTTCAAGATCTTCTTCCACAACTGTTTTAAAGGTATATTTAAGCTTTAGAGGAAATTTACGTTTTAGTGTTGAGCCCTTTGAAATGAGCCATGAGTCAAGGAGGCCAAGATTTTTTGAAAAGGAAATTGGATAGATAAAGCCAGTCGGTAAAATAAACCTTTCAGAATAGACCTTGTAATATATCTCAAATGGCCTTTTTGTATCTGAAGGGTTAGTCCA
Organism: Deltaproteobacteria bacterium; assembly: GCA_026991135.1. GTDB lineage: Bacteria > Desulfobacterota > Dissulfuribacteria > Dissulfuribacterales > QOAL01 > JAADCZ01. The sequence continues at coordinate 9,756 of JALXCD010000015.1, forward strand.
TTTTAACTCTTTGATTTCAAGGTCAGGACGCCTTTTCAATAAAAACCTCTTTAAAAACCGTTCCTGGTCGTCTTTTGACCGTGGCATAAGGATGCTTCTAAAGGCGGTATCAATAAACTGGCTTGTTACAATCTTGATTTCGGATTCAAACTGGCCAAAGTCATTTATCGTACTTTTTATTTTCATAAAAAAGAGGTTTCTGTCAGGATCTTTAACTGGAGTCAAAATGAGATTTGAACCCGTTGGCATTGCTAAAAGACAGGAGGAATCCTGCTCATAGTCGGGGAGAAATTGCCTGCTTGTTTCAGATGTCGGGTCTAAAAATATGATCTTTCTGTCTCCTTTAGGGATTACAGCCACAATGGCATGGTTGAAGTAGGGGACGGGTATCTCCTTATCAAGTTTTCCGCCTGTCTTAATTATGACAGGATATGCTTTAAATCCAGCGACTCTAAGCATAGCTACTAGAAGGGCAGCCTTGTCACGGCAGACCCCGTATCTTCTTGAAAAGGTAAGGGTTACATCATGGGGCTCAAAGCCAGGCCTTTTTGACTCTTCGATTATGCCCATATATCTAATTTTTTTTGCGACAAAGAAAAAGATTGCTGAAAGGATATCCCTTTCGCTCTTTTTCCCGGAAATGAGTTCTTTTACCTTTTCCTTTATTGCGTCATTTATCTTTAGTTTTGGCTCCACAAGGTCAAAATACCACTTTGAGACCTGGCTCCATGATTTTAGTGTTGAAAACAAAAGCCTCATGGCAACCCTTTCCATAGGAATAGTGCTTGGTTCTGGAACCAGTTCTGGGACATTTTTTACCTTCCATTTGTAAACGGTATTATTTCTGCTTATGTATTTTTGAAATTCAATTTGTGAGCCTTTGGCCCTGTTTTTTATAAGGGTATAGAGCTCTTTGTTCTTGGGAATGCTTATGGATAGCTCAATAGATTTTACGGGAAAAGGCTGTTGAAAGATTGCCCTTCCAAAGAAGTGGCCTGTGATCATGGGCTTAAAGTTGTTGACTTCTATTATGTAGTGAATTGTATCTCCCTTTGAAAGGCCTGGTATGAATACATTTAGTACCTGCTGATTTGGGTCAAATATGTTCATGCGGGAGCTTTTGGCAGGATTTGTGAATCTTGCATTTTTCTTCCAGTCTATTGATATCTTTTTCCCGTCGGGCTTGATGAGTTCAAGTAGCTTTATTTCAAACCTTGAATAGTTTCTGTTAATGTAAAAGTGTTGGACTTGGTTTTGTCTGATTCCTTTCTTATCCAAGACCTTTATAAATATTTCATCACTGTCCAGATAGGTGCCATCTTCAAAGACTTTTATCCTTTCTCTTTCTTCTAATAATATACTGTGTGCCTTGACGAAATCTGGCGTTGATCGAGCATAACAGGCCTGAGTAATAAAAAGAAAAAATAAAAAAAATGTGAAAAAGACGGCTTCTTTTTTCTTTAACATGGTAAGAGACTCCATTTATTAAAATAGAAAAGATTCCTTTTATTTTAAAATATCCAGGTTGAAAATTGTTTACCCTAGCTTTACCATTAATGCCATGGATTTTCTCCCATATTTTTTACAAGATCTTCTGGACTGGCTTCTTTCAGGAGTAATAGTACCCCTTTTTACTGCAATTTCTAAAGCCTTGGAGTTTTTTTTGATAAAACCTCTTGAGCTTTTAAATGCCCCTCTTTGGCTACAAATAGTCTTTATAGCCCTTTTTACGGCATTGATTTCAATATTAATCAGGAAGCTACTTCGAGTTGATGAAAAAGAAGCAGAATTTCAAAGACGTTTTGCTGAAAGAAAGGCAGCCCAGGAGTTAATTGAGAAATTAGATGATTGGAAAAAACAAGCCGTATTATATGATGCCAGCGACAAGGAATTAGATGAAGAATTTAATCAGTACCTTGCCCAAAGATTTGCAAGATACGGCCTAACATATCTTTTGCCCATATTTTTGATTCTATTTTGGGTTGATCATTTGCCAAAGGTGGTTGACCTTAAGGAAAAGACAGGTGCAGCATTTGTGATTATTTTTCCAAAGAAGATACTTGGAATCCCTGGAGTTTCTATTCCTCTTCTTTTTTTGGTTGTATATTGTGTTGTAATTATTGGATATTTTAAATTAAGGCCAAGGCAGAATCGGCTTTAATTTTTCCTCTTTTTTATAATAGGTCTCTTTTGAGGTTCCCTTATCTTCCTCTTTAGTGCAACCCAAAAGTTGCATCATATGCTAAGCAAGTAATGACTTTGGTTTGTTTATTTTTTAACAATTGTAATTTTCTTAGTTTTAAAGATAAAAAGGTGAATTTTTTAAATTTTTTTGATTTTATTCAATCCAGTTTCCCTTTTATCCTATTCACTAACTTTAAAATAAATATCACATGCATCTAAATTTAGTGCAACTTTTGGGTTGCATTTTGATATAAAAATTCATTTTAGCCAATCCATCATATTCTATAACTCCCTGTAATTTCTGATTTAATTTTGAAAGTCTTTGAAGGCACGCCCCTTGCTAAAAGCAAAAAGAAAAAGGCAAGGAGGAGAAATTGTGAGCAAGGCCAAAATACCAGCTGCAACAATCATCAGGCTTTCTGTTTATCAGCGATACCTCAAAAAACTATTGGCTCGTGGTGTAAAGGTAGTTTCATCAAATGATCTAGCCAAACAGGCTAATGTCAATCCTGCACAACTTAGAAAGGACCTTTCTTATTTTGGGAGATTTGGAGTCCGGGGAGTAGGCTATAGTGTTTCAACCCTCTTAAACAGTATCTCCAATATTCTAGGCGTCATGGACGAAAGGACTGTGGTCTTAGTAGGGACCGGCCCCATTGCCCAAGCCTTGATAAGACAACCTGGTTTTTCCCAGCAGGGTTATCGTTTTGCCGCAGTCTTTGACATCGATGAAAAGAATATTGGACAGGAATTTGAAGAAGACCTAGTTGTTCAGCATCTGAATGAGCTTTCTGACTTTGTAAAAGAAAATCCAGTAGAACTTGCAGTAGTTGCGGTTCCATCTGACAAGACCCAGGAAGTAGCCGACAGGCTAGTGGAATGCGGAATCCGCGGAATTCTTAACTTTTCTCCAAATCGTATAAAGGTCCCAAGGGGAGTAAGTGTTCAGTACGTCGATTTTACCATCCTTTTAGACAGTCTCACCTATAACATCTCTAGACACAAAAAGGAGGAGGAAGAACAAAAAGAGGAAAAAGCTGCCTTCCCAAAGCTAAAGTGGGGAAGGGAACACAGTTGGCCAGTAGTTCAGTCAAATAATACCATGGCCTAGGGCCAAAAAATTATAAAATGGGGGGAATTATGAAGAGAAAAAGTGTAATAGGAATGGTGCTAGCCTATTTGGCCGTAATCTTTTTTTGTGTTGATGCCTTTGCCCTTGACGTTAAACTTGCATCCAAGGAGGTGAAGGCAGGAAATCCCATAACCATTAAAGGTAAAATTGACCCAGGGCAGGATTTGTATGTGGTAGTTTGTACAGAAAAGATGTTTAAGCCTGCCGATGCCCCTGGGTCAAAGGAGAGGGCAAAGCTTACTAAAAAATTTGGTGATACAGCCATACCACCTACCTATTACATCGTAACCAATAAACCAGAACAGTTTGCCACACCCAAAAGTGTTGCAAAGGGTCAGACAAGCGGCCCATTTGCGTTCCCACCCTTTAAGTTCATGGTCAGGGTCAATAAGATAAAGCCTTGGTCACAGTTGCCAGACAATGTTAAGGGAATGCTTGGCCCTGTAAGCACGGAAAAACAGTGGAAGTTCCTGATTTTTACTCATGAAAAGAAGTTTGGTATCAACACCATTTCAAAGGAACGCCCAATTGGTGGCGGAAATGCAAGGATGGTATTGACTGACTATAACACCCAGAAAGAGGATTGGAATAAGGGTGTATCTCTTTCTCTAAATAAGGAGACTGGTGAATTTGAAGTAACTATGACTCCCTATAAAAACCTTGCACCCCACACCAAGATGGCCGTTTATGTAAACGGGCAGAAGGCAGATACCTTCACCATCATTCCTTCTACCTTTTATTTCAAAATCGGTGGCTGTTATATGAATCCATTGGTGGTACTTTTTGGAGCCTTTGTAATTGGTGTCCTTTTCGTTATCATGGGTGCAGCAGGCGGGCTTTTTACAGCAGCCTATCAGATTACGGTTATTGGGACCAAGGGGCCTATTGGTATCAATGCAGCAAATACCATTAAACCTACCAACCTGTTTTTGACCCTCTGCTCTCCTATAACTGGTCTTATCAGTTACTTTAAGAGCAAACGTTTTGCATGGCCCGTTGCCATTTTCTTTGCAATCGGTATTCTTATCGGTGCCTTCTTTATTGGGCCAACATTTTCAGCAAAGTACCTGCCACTTAAGGCCTATAAGTTCTATCTGGGTATCATTTGTTTGCTCATAGGCTTTAAGCTCTTCCACGAGTCTCTGCCAAGCACAATCGAAAAGAAAAAGGCACTTAAGGCCATTGTTCAAAAGTTCAATAAGGCAGTGGAAGAGGCAAAGAAAACCGGTAAGGCTGCAGAGCTTGGTAAGGTTGAATTCGATAAATTCAATTTCATCAAGTTCGATATGAGGTTCTGGGGAGAGACCTTTGTTGCAAGGCCTCTTACAATGCTCCTTGGTGGTATCATCATGGGAATGATTGCTGCATCCTTTGGAGTTGGTGGTGGATTCATGTTCATGCCCTTTATGACCACATTCATGGGCTATCCAATGTATCTTGCAGTTCCAATCGCCCTTGCAGGAACCTTTGCCACTTCCTGCGGTGGTATTGCAAAATACATCCTTATGGGTTATCAGCCTGACTGGATAATGGCAGCCTGTATTGCCGGAGGCGCCATCGGCGGTGGAATGGTAGGACCAAGGATTCAGAAAAAGCTTCCTGAAATATTCCTTAAGAGAATGCTTGCCTTGGCTCTTATCATAGTCTTCATGAAGTACACGAAACTCTTGCCATTCATGCGTTAATTGACATCAGCCTTTTTTAAAGGCTAGGCCGCCTGAGCCTTTATAGGCCGGCGGCCTTTATATTTTTTTATTGACCTATTCCCATGGCATGGCTGATTTCATCAACAAGCTCCATGGATTCATTTACTATTGAAAGGGTTTCCTTTGGGGCTAGTAACCCTTTACAGGTTTCTAAAAGAAGTTTTAAGGAATTCTTATGATCTTTCATATTTGTAAGATGGGATGATATTACAACAGGCATAACCGAGGTATTTTCAAGTCCAAGCCTTTTTATTTCTGAAATTTCCGCATGATGTAAACCAATTGCACACACAAATATGTCCGGAAGTTCCCAGTCCTTGGCTACCCATGCACCGGCCTGGGCATGATTCCACGAAAGTATTTTATCCTCAAGTTCATGCAGAAGTCCTTGGCCCTCAAGCCATCTCTTATAAACTCCTTTATAAAGTTCATACCATCTATCCATCAAAAGAGGGATAGCTATATTTTGTAAAAGACTTGCAGAAAAGGCTTCTTCTGCCTCGATTTCCAATCTTTCTGCCACAAGCTTGGCAAAAATCGCCCTTAATATGGTTTCATTCCAAAAATTCGGAAAGTTGAATTCGGGACGGTGAGGATCCTTTAGGCTCTTTGTCATGGCATAGCCTATGGCAATATTTTGTATTTCTTTAAGTCCTATCAAGGAGACAGCCTTTGATATACTTGTAACCTTTTGAGAAAGGCCATAGAGGGCGGAGTTTGATATCTTGAGAATTTGAAGGGCCAGAGCCGAATCCGATTCAAGGATGGGGACTATCTGGTCGATTTCAATATCAGGGTCAGAAAGCTTTTGAAGAAGTGTAGCCACAACCTGGGGACAGGGTGGAACCTCAAGGCCCTTAAATATCTTTTCAAAGTCACCTGTGGAGAACCTGGAATATTCTAAGAATTTTTTAAAGATTTTCATATTTGATATAGGATTATACAAAGGAAATCATGTCAAGAAAAAGCGAACCCTATGATCATTTTCTATGGAATCTAAGTAAAATTTTCAAATTAAGGTTTTGGTTTCTTGCATCAAAGCTAAACGCAAGACTCCTTAGCCAAATCTATCTTCTTTGTGCAAGCTTTTTTAGCATTATGACCCTTGGAATAGCAATACAATTTTGTTCAATAAATCTCATATTTCCGTCTCTTGGGCCAACAATCTTTATGCAGTTTTACGCCCCTTCTTCTCCAATGTCCAGCCCCCAAAATACAGTTTGTGGGCATCTTGTTGGTTGTATCATCGGGGTCTTAACCTTTTTTCTCATAAAAATATTGGGTCTTTTGCCAGGTAGCACTTCCTTTGAAAATATTCTAATGCTTGGTCTGGCCGTTGGACTCTGTGGACTCGTAATGGCAGCAACCGATCTTTTACATCCTCCTGCCGCTTCTACTACCCTTCTTATAGGCTTTGGATATCTAGGCAGTATTGAAAATGTCTTGGTATTTATGGCAACCGTCCTTTTTATTACCTATCAGAGCTGGTTTTTTCATAGACTATCTGGAATTAAATATCCATTGTGGAGTCCCTTTGAAAAGGTTGCGGGTCCAATTATTCATACCAAATTGGGGAAACTCGATCTTAACAAAAAGAAAGAACAACTCTCCATTGAGGAAATGGCCCAGAGACTAGCTGCAAGACAAAGGCTCGACCATTAGTAAAACAATTGAAAATGTGCTTAATTTTCATTCTTAACTGGGCTATAGTGCCCGGTTATGAAAGATTCCTTACCCAAAGAACCTATTCCCATCAACCCTGATGGTTCAAAGCGTTCTTTTTTTAGAATCAATTTTCGCGGAACGAGTGCCATTAAGATATTACCCGCCCCTGGAGATATTGGTCTAAAGGAGGCTGATTCATTCTTTCATATTGGCACCCATCTTTTCAATAAAGGGATTCCTGTTCCAGAGATTTATCATTATGAAAAGGAAACAGGCATCTTGGTTGTGGAAGATTTTGGAGACGAAAATCTTCAAGAGCATATTTCAAGGGCTAGAGATGAAAACTACAGTCTATCAATTTACAAAGATATTTTGACAATACTTCTTATAATGCAAATAAAGGGAAAAGAGGGCTTTAAAGATAACTGGGCCTTTCAGAGCCCTTTTTACGATTCAAACCTAGTAAGAGAAAAGGAGATAATGTATTTTTTTAATGCATTTGTTAAAGGTTTTTTAGGACAAAAAGGCTTTCAAAAGGCAATTAATGAGCTTTTTGAATTATCAAAGAGGGTGGATACATTTAGGGCAATAGGCTTTTTACACAGGGACTTTCAGTCCAGAAATATAATGGTTAGAGATGGAAAGATAGGCATTATTGATTTTCAAGGAGGACGTTTGGGTCCCTTGGGATATGACCTTGCTTCTCTTCTATATGATCCCTATGTGTCTTTTTCTGAAAAAAAGAGGGAAAAGTTGCTTGATTATTATATTGGGCTTTTAAAGAGAAATAATTTAAATGAATTTGCAAAAGAGATCCAGGAAAATTTTTATGTCCTTTCTATATTTCGTCTATTACAGGCCCTTGGCGCCTATGGATTTCTGACAAAGGTTGAAGCTCGTCCCTTTTTCTTGCACTACATCAAGCCTGCTTTTTTTAGATTGAAATATCTTGTAAAAAATTGCTCAAGGAAGCTTGGCCTTTTTGAGACCAGGGTTTATCTTGAAAAGATTTCAAAACTTGTAGAATCTATTCCTGGTTAATGATTGATAAAAAAAGGCACTTTGTAGCTATCCTAGCCATTTTGGCCTGTTTAGGCATCTTTCCCCATATACTTTTATCCCTTAATGAAACCCGTGAGTATATAAAAAAGACTATTTCTCAAGAACTTAATGGAGAGGTTAATTTTTCAGATATCAAATGGAGATGGATTGCCTTTCCCCATATTGAAATAGATTCTATAAAGATAAGGACTAAGGAATATCAATTTTTTTCTGAAGGTCTTGGCCTTTATCCAGCTTGGCTTTCTTTTTTAAAAGGAAGGCCAAAGATAGAGGGCCTTTCACTTGTAAGGCCTCGATTGTTCCTACATTCCATTCCAGAAAAAAACGAAAAAAAAACCGAGCTTCCCACTTGGATAAAGGTAAAAGATGGGGAAATTGAGTCTCAAAAGGGACTTAAACTTCCTTTTATTCCATTTAAGGGAAAAAATCATAAGGTATCTCAAATAAATGGTCATTTCAAAAGGGGTGGAGAACGGCTTTATATAGATCTAGGCGGGAAGACAAAGGTAATTTCACAAATTAAAGCAAAAGGTTTTCTAGATTTAAATAATACTTCCTATAAAGGGACAATAAGTCTTAAGTCATTAGATGTTTCAAGATTAGAATTTGGTCCTATCACCAGAAAAAAGCAATTTCCCCAAAAGGGCCTTTTAGATGTGTCACTGTATTTAACTGGTAGGGGTCTTTCTTATTTTAATGGGGAACTTAAGGCATCCTCTAATTGTTTAATTTCTATGATGAAGAAGAAGGAGACAGTCTTTTCCTGTGGAAGCCTTTGTATTTCCTTTTCTTACAAGGATGGCCTTTTAAGGGGAAAAGTAAAGCAGTTTGAGTTTAAAAATCCAAAAGTGAATATTACTGGGGACTTCAAATTAAAGGGGCTAAAAGGTCCAATGGATAAGTGGTGGCTTATCCTCAATGCCAAAGGAAAAGATATTGATCTTGAAAATGTGCGTTCTGTCCTTTTGGCGTTTTTTAGCTTTGATGAAGACATTCGTGACTACTGTAATGTAGTAAGAAGCGGGACTGCAAAAAATATCAGGCTTAAATTTAATGCCCCAGCCAAAAAACTTCACTCCCTTTCTGATATGTATATTGAGGGTTACGGAGAAAATGTAAAGATATACCTACCTGATCAAAGGATGTTTCTCGATTCTGTCACCTCTTCCTTTAAGATAATTGGTGGAATTCTACACACACAAGAAGCGAAGGTAAGACTCCGAAATACCTATGGTAAAAATGGCTTTTTAATCCTTGGGATTTCAGATGACGTGGAACAGATTTTGAAGGTAAGGATAGATGTGGATGCAGATGCGAGGGACGTTCGTTGGGCACTTCAAAAGTTTGTGGATGATCTAGATGCAAAGGCTCAGTTTCGTTCACTTAGATCAATAAAGGGCAGGCTTTCTGGAAAGCTCATACTTGGTGATCACAAAAAGCATGTAAAGGTCGAAGTAAATGTATCAAAGGCTAAGTTTTCATGTTTTTATCCGTTTTTAGGCAGGAAAATTACTGTAGTGAATGGTAGCGCCAGATATATTGATGATACCTTAAGAGTTACAGATATCCAGGGTGATGTGGGGAAAAGCAAGGTTCTTACTCTGTCAGGCATGGTTTCATGGAAGCATGGCCATAAAAAGGTCAAAATAGATTCTTTAAGGGCAAAGATCGTAGCTAATGATTCCCTCCCGTTATTTGAAAAGATTCCCTTTTTAAAAGAAATTGCTCAAAAGGAAAAACTGGATGCTGAGGGAATCCTGAATATCTCATATTTTAGGGGTTCAATTACTGTAGGAAGGCCTGAAACTCTAAAATATAACCTGGGCTTTAGTACCAAAGGCCTAAAAATAAAAATCCTAGCACTTCCCTCCTTACTAAAGGTTACAAATGGATCTTTTAAGTTAACTAATACCTCTTTTGTTGGCAAAAATGTAAGATGTCAATTGGGTAAAGATGATTTTAAAGGCTGGTTTAACCTTTCCCACAGAGACTTAAAAAAATGGGGTGGCAAGTTTGAATTCAGTGGCAGGGTTGATGAAATTCTCTGGAACTGGCTTGAGGGATTGGGACTGGATTTGGGAGAGCTAACTCCAAAAAGGCCTTTTATTGTAAAAAATCTTGAAGCAAGTATTCCTCAAGACGGAAAAGAGTCATTTAAAGGTGTATTTAAATGGTATGAGTCGAATACGTCTGTTGACTTTCTGATTCAAAAAGATGAGAGAACATTAGATTTGAAAGGGCTTGTAATAAGCTCTCCAAAGAGAAAGGCATATCTCAAGTTTCTTAAAAAGGATCAGGTAGAAAAGACCCTTAATTTTAGTTTTAAAGGGAAAATTTCCAACAGTGAGTTAGATGAGATACTTTTAAAAAATAACCTTCTTAAAGGCGAAATTAAGGGAGATTTCATCTTTTTCTTTCAAAAAGAGGCATTTAAAAGACCGACATATAAAATTTCAGGGAATCTTTTTGCAAAGGATATTGCTTGGATCTGGGCGCCTTTGCCACTGATTTTTCCTGAACTTGAAATTTCGGCCAAAAATGGGCTTGGTAGCTTTAAGGGCTCATTTATTTTTAATGGGGATTCCTTTTCTTTTGATGGAGATCTAGACTGTAATGGAACTAGCATTTTTACAGCTTCATATATTTCAGGGAGTAAGCTTTCGGCATCGACTGTTCAATTACTAAGAAAAGAGCTTCAAGAAAACCCCGAAACTTCTTTAAAACAGGATACAAAAAAGGAAGCCTCTTTTTATTCCTATATAAAAGAAGGGCTAGATATTGAACTGGCAATAAGTGTTGATCTTGTAAGATTTGGTATAACAGATGACTACGAACACACGCTTGATATTCATAATCTTACCGGATCGACTTCAATAAAAAAGGGGGAATTAAAAAAAGCAGAAATCTATTCTGAAGACGCATGTGGACTTTCCCTTGAAGTGTTAAAAGAAAAAAGGAATACAGGTTTTTTTACTCGTCTTGAGGCAAAAACTAGTTCTATGAAGACGCTCAATTTTGAGGACTTCCTTTCCTGTCTAGATTTCAAACAAGATACCATCAAGGGTCCTTTTAAGGTCCATCTTAAAATGGTAGGTGAAAATGATATACTGATGGGCAATGGTAAATTAAATATTGTGGCAAAAAATGGAAACATAAACAGGTTTGTTCTCCTGTCAAAAATTTTCAGGGTCATAAATCTAGTTGACCTCTTCTCAGTAGAGGCAGGTCTCCTGGAGGGAAGTTCTTCTTACAAAGATATGACAATTCATGCTACCCTGGATAAGGGCCTGATCCATCTAGAAAAGGCAATTATAAGGGGTAGAGGGTTAAACTTTTATGCAACTGGGGACATAAACGCAATAAATGAGTATCTCGATTTGATATTGTTTATACAACCACTTAAGACAATAGATAAAATTATAACAAGTGTTCCAATCATTGGATGGATAATTGGAGGGAAACACAAAACTTTTTTTGTTGTTCCTGTTTCAATAAAAGGCAACTGGAAAGATCCCAAAATCGATACCCTTGAAAGCAAGATTGTTACTAATTTATTTGAAAAACTCTTTTTAAATGTATTCAAAATGCCATTTACATCCAGTGAAAAGGAGTGGGATATGGAGGTGAAGGGTTTTGAAAAGAATTAGCCTCAATATTTTTAAAAATCTTTTTGACAAAATATAGCTATATGGCTATATAGTTAAAATATGGTGGAAGGGGAAATAATTAAAAAACTTAGCAGGCGCCTTAAGGCTATTTCAGATCCTACAAGGATCAAGCTTCTTTTGCTTCTTTCAAAAAGGCCGTGCTGTGTGTGCGAACTTGCGGCAGCCCTTGGGCTTTCTCAGCCAACAATTTCTAGGCACCTTAAACAGCTTGAGATTGAAGGGTTTGTCACATGGAAAAGGGAAAAGACCTGGATAATTTACAGACTTGGCCCACAGATGGAATGCTGCGAGAATCTAATAAAAATTGTTCTGGAAAGGGCCCTGGAAGACAAGGAGGCAAAAAGGCTTCTTGAAAGACTGGAAGGAATTGAAAGGGAAAACATTACCTGCACCCTTAAAAGGGAACTAGACTCGAAATAAGGATGCGAAAGATATGCTAAAGATATTCACAATACTTGCAGATATTATCACCTATCAGTGGCTTGGCCTTGAAAAAGGCCATCATCTTACAGAAGCAGTCCACTTTTTTATTGAAGATACCACCAAGATATTCTTTCTCCTTGTAACAATCATATTTGTGGTTGCCATAATACGAAGTTTCTTTCCGCCTGAACGCACAAGGAGCTTTCTTGCCGGAAAAAGCCTTTTTGTAGCACACGTTCTGGCTGCTGCCCTTGGCGTTGTAACCCCCTTTTGTTCCTGTTCTGCCTGCCCCCTTTTTATCGGGTTTGTAGAGGCAGGAATACCCCTTGGGGTAACCTTCAGTTTTCTAATTTCCTCGCCAATGGTAAATGAGGTAGCCCTTGTGCTTCTTTTTGGACTCTTTGGCTGGAAGATAGCTGCAATCTATCTCTTTACCGGGTTAATCGTGGCAATTGTTGCAGGAATAATTATTGGAAAGCTCAACATGGAGCAATATGTGGCCGATTACGTCTGGGAGATACGAATGGGCCAGGCAGAGATCCCAGACATGACCTGGAAGGAAAGGATCGATTATGCAAAGGGTTATGTAAGGGAAATCCTAAATAAGATTTGGCTTTATGTCTTGGGTGGCATTGCAGTAGGAGCTCTTGTTCATGGCTATGTCCCGGAGGATTTTCTCTTAAGGTATGCAGGGCCATCTAACCCCCTTGCCGTTCCAGTTGCAGTAATTCTTGGTGTTCCCCTTTACAGCAATGCGGCAGGTGTAATTCCCATTGTTGAGGCCCTCATGTCCAAGGGGCTTCCTCTGGGGACCACCCTTGCCTTCATGATGGCAGTGACAGCCCTTTCCTTTCCGGAAATGGTGATTTTAAGCCAGGTCCTTAAAAGGCAGCTTATAATAACCTTTGTAGGGATAGTAACAGTTACCATAATCCTTGTGGGATACATATTTAACTTCCTTATCTAGGCTCAAAAAGGGGTGAATCATGAGTGAACTTGTCTGTTACTGCTTTGGATATACAAGGGAAGACATCAAGAGGGATGTCCTTACCCACGGCGGCCGATCCACCATCCTTGAAACAATAATGGCCAACAAAAAGGCAGGAATTTGCCGTTGCAAGGAAACCAATCCCGAGGGTCGCTGATGCCTGGCAGATGTCCGCCAGGTGGTGGAAAAGACCCTGAAAGGAGAATAAAGGGTGTATTTTCCAGTAGCAAATATAGAGATAAACCCCATCTATCCCCCCCTTGTTGCCTGTGCCATATCCTTTTTTACATCAATGGGCGGGGTATCAGGGGCATTTTTGCTCCTTCCCTTTCAAATGAGCGTCCTTGGGTTTACCAGCCCATCTGTAAGTGCCACAAATCAGCTTTTCAACATCGTGGCCATACCAAGCGGGGTTTATCGGTACGTAAAGGAAGGCCGAATGGTCTGGCCCCTTACATGGATTGTTGTTGCTGGCACACTGCCTGGTGTCCTTATTGGAGCCATCATCAGGGTAAGATATCTGCCTGACCCAAAGAGCTTTAAATTTTTTGTGGGCCTTGTCCTTCTCTATATTGCCCTAAGGATGCTTAATGACCTTTTTAAAAGATCCCAAAAAGATAAACAGATCAGTGCAGAAGAAGAATTTCGGACATTGATGAGGGAGTTTAAAAAGAGAAAAAACGGTGCGGAAAATGGGCTTCCTTCCGTTTTTGTAAGGGAGTTTTCTATAAAAAGGGTGTCCTATGACTTTTACGGAAAGACCTTTTCTGTAAACACCCTTTTTGTCTTTTCGCTGAGCGCAATTGTCGGTGTGATAGGGGGAGTCTATGGCATTGGAGGAGGGGCCATCATAGCCCCATTTTTTGTAAGCTTTTGCCAGCTTCCAGTCTATACAGTGGCAGGTGCAGCACTTATGGGCACCTTTGTCACCTCTGTTGCAGGAGTTTTCTTTTATCAGGCCATAGCGCCCTTTTACCCCGAAATGGCAGTTGCCCCTGACTGGCTCCTGGGCGTCCTTTTTGGTCTAGGAGGAACAGTGGGCATGTATCTCGGAGCAAGGGCGCAGAAATTCATGCCGGCACGAATGATAAAGGCAATACTTGTTTGCTGCATATTCTTCGTGGCAGGAAAGTATGTCATTAACTTTTTCAGATAAAGATAAAGGAGGTATGAGAGATGAAGATTGAAATTCTGGGTCCAGGTTGTCCAAGGTGTCAGGCACTTGAGGCCAATGCAAAGGAGGCTGTAAAGGAGCTTGGCCTTGAGGCAGAGGTGGAAAAGGTTACTGAGATGGGGAGGATAATGGCCTACGGGGTCATGTCAACTCCGGGGATTGTTGTTGACGGCAAGGTTAAGGGTTCTGGCAAGCTTTTTAGCGTTGAAGAGATAAAAAAGATGCTAAAGGGCTAGGGGCCTTTTGCCTTTCAGTAACGTGAGCCCTTAAGTTATAGCCGTACATTTTTAAAAGTGGGGCCGTAAATTGGAGTGAAGGTTGCTTTTTAAAGGCCCTAAAGAAGCTCTTTTTAAGCCCTTTTGAGTGCCCTTTAAATCCAAGGTCCTTGCTGCAGTTGGCAAAGGATAAAAGCGGCTGATTATTTGGAAAGAAATATTCACCGGACCCCTTTTTCAAAAGTTTCAGGGAGGATGAGATGAAATCCAAGGTCTTATGTTTGATATTGTTTTTTCCCTTGCTCCTATCAATTTCCCCCGTTTCTTTAATGGCAGAGGAACCCGGCTCATTAAATGCCAAAGTCCAAAATATAAAGGCCCCCCTTCCTGAAAAACTCACCTTAAATGAGGCAGTGACAATAGGACTCAAAGAAAGCCCCCTTCTTGCCTCTAAAGAAAATCTAGTTTCTGCCTCAAAGGAGCGAGTAAAGGCCTCAAAGGGTCTTCTTCTTCCAAGGGTTGATGCCTACTCTTCCTACAGGCGTCTAAGTGACCCACAGCTTGTGGTTCCCATGAAAAGCTTTGAGTCCAAAAATTCTGCAACCTTTAGCCGAGATCAGTACGGCCTTGGTATCACGGTAAAGATTCCTGTCTTTGAAGGGGGAAGGCTCTGGACCGGAATCACCCTTTCAGAGCTTTCGAAGGCCATTACAGAAGAAGAACTAAGGCTTACAAGGCAGGAGCTTATCTATAATATCACAAATGTCTTTAACCAAATCCTTTTCCTAAAGGAGCTTGAAGGTGCACAGGTTGAGACCCTTAAGGCCCTTAAAAAGCTTAGAGAGGATGCAAAGACAAGGCTTAGTGTAGGACGCCTTGCCCCGGTGGACCTTATGAGGATAGACACACAGGTTTCAGAGGAAGAAGATGCCCTTACTGCCACAAGGGAGGAAAAGGTAAGAGCCCTTGAGACCCTGGCCCAGTTGATTGGAAGAGAGGCTGGAGAGGTAAAAGATGTTACTGGAAGGCTAAAGGAGCATGATATTAAGGGCCTTTATGGTTCTGAAGAAGAGCTTAAAAGTCTTATCCTTTCAAGACCTGACATCAAGAGGGCAAAAAAGGAGATGGAACTTGCCCAAAAGACAATCAGATATGAAAAGGGCCTTCATTTTCCAAGGCTTGATCTTGTTGGAGATTACGGAAGGCGGGCAGGAAGCGGATTTGACGGAGATGAAGAGGTCTGGTCAGCCGGTGTTGTTCTTGGAATCAACATTTTTTCAGGAGGGGTTATTTCCTCAAGGGTGAAAGAGGCAGAGGCCAAATACCTTGCTGCCAGAAATAGATATGAGCACTTGAGACTTACGGCCTTCAAGCAAGTAAAAAATGCCATTTCACGGATTATCGAGGCCAAAAAGAGGATAAGGGCGGCTCGATCTGCCCTAAAAAGTGCACAGGAGTCCTTCAGGATAGAAAGGCTTAAATATGAAACAGGTGCAGGAACGGTCACAGACAGCCTTCTTTCTCAGGCAGCGTGGCTTCGTGCAAAGGCACAGGTTGCCCGGGCCCTTTTTGACTCAGAAAGGGCCATGATGGATTTTAGGCTTGCTACAGGGAGGGTGGAATGATGAAGGATAAAGGCTCCATTTTAAAAAGGTTGGCAATTTTTTTGATTGTACTGGTTCTTATTGCCGGAGGGGCAATTTTTATAAAAAAGAAAAAAGAGGCCTTTAAGAAGGTCCCACCTCCAAAAAAATCTCCCCTTCTTGTGCACGCAGAGCTTCCAAAAGAAGGGAGCTTTCCAATGACTAGAAAATATCTTGGCACCATAGTGTCAAAGGTTTCTGCCGAAATCTCTCCAAGGATAAGCGGAAGGATCTTTGAAATAAGGGTAAGAGAGGGAAAGAGGGTGAAAAAGGGAGAGCTTTTGGCCGTCATAGATGACAGGGAGATAAGGAATAAGATTGATGACTTAAGGGCCAGGCTCTTTGCAGCAAAGACAGAGTTTCAGACACAAAGGGCAATCTTTGAAAGGGATAAAAGGCTTTTTCAGGCCAGGGCAATAAGCAAGGAGGAGCTTGATATTTCAAGGGCAAGAAAGGATGCTGCAAGGGCACAGGTTATAAGTCTAAAAAAGGCCCTTGATACCCAGGAAATAGAGCTTACCTATGCTAGGCTTTTTGCCCCCTTTGACGGGATAATCACAAAAAGATATCAGGACCCGGGGGATCTGGCAGTTCCTGGAAGGCCTGTCCTTTCCATGGAAGCATCCCAAAGGGGTTATTATGTCTCAATCAAAATCCCTCAGACAGAGATTCCCCTTATGAAAAAGGGGGATAAGGTTCTTTTGTCCCTTGAAGGAAGCAAAAGCACCAAAAATCCCCAAAGGATAGAGGCCATCATAAGCAGGGTCCACCCTGCCGTGACGACAGGGACACTGGGTGAGGTGGAGGTGGATGTAGGTTCTCGTCCCTTTGGGCTCCCAACAGGGGCAACGGTCACGGCCGAGATTGTAATGGGAATGGCAGTAGGAAAGAGGGTTCCTGTCAGGGCCCTTCTTGAAAATGTGGATTCCACTTTCGTCTTTTTGGTGGATAGAGAAAAGACCATCCACGTAAAAAGGGTTTTGCCCATATACAAAAACGGCCAGTTCGCTGTCCTTAAAAAAGGCGCTATTCCCGAAGGATATTTGGTTGTTGTTGCCCAGGAAAGCGCCCTTTTAAGACTCCATGAAGGTGAAAGGGTAAGGATCTATTCCAAAAAGGAGGGAATGTGATGGAAGAAAAACTCCCTCGGAAAAAGACCTTTATTGAAGGGCTCCTCTCACAGCCTCACCTTGTGATGTCTTTAATACTTCTGGTCGCCTCGCTGGGTTTTATCGGTTTTAAGTCCATGCCCTTAAACCTTTTTCCAGATGCCAACTACCCTGTTATTACCGTAATAATCCCATGGCCAGGGGCATCGGCCTCTGATGTGGAGGACAAGGTCACAAGGATTGTGGAAAAGGAGCTTTCAACCATAGACCTTGTAAGAAAGGTAAAATCCGTAAGCCAGGACGAGATGGCTGCGGTGTCTGTTGAATTTGAATATGAAAAGGGCCTTGATGCAGCAGCCACCGATGCGGCAAATGCCATAAAGAGGATAGAGGCCCGCCTCCCCGCAACCATAAAGCCCCCTGAGATATTTAGGGTAAGTGATGCAACAACACCTGTATTTACCATTGCCCTTTCTCCAAGGCCAGGCACGCACCTTGACCTTGAAAAGGTGCGCCAGCTTGCAGACAATGAGATAAGGGAGGACTTTTTAAGGATAAAGGAGGTATCAAATGTAGAGGTATTTGGCGGCTATTTTCCTGAAGTTACCGTTGAGATTTCACCTGAAAGGCTCCATGCCCACAGGCTCAGCCTTGAAAAGGTCATTCTTGCCCTAAGGGCCCAGAACATAAACATTCCTGATGGCCTTATTATCCGTGAAAAGGGTCAATATCTAATAAAGACCCAAGGGGAAAGGCTTAAAAAGGAAAGATTAAAGTCAATTGTTGTTTCCCATGAGCCGGGTGGAGATGTGCATCTTGGAGACATTGCAGAAGTCCGGACAGGCTTTAAGGAAAGGCAGTCCTTCTATCGAGGAAATGGAAAGGCCGCCATAGGGATAAATATCCTTAGGCCAGAAAAGGGCCATGTCACCACCACCATAAAGGCAGTGGAAGCGGCAATGCCTCAAATAAGGGCAAAGTATCCGGAGATAGATTTCAAGGTGGCAGACACCCAAAAGACCATCATAGAGACAAGTATTGAGAATATGGTTGAGGCCCTAAGAGATGCCATAATAATGACCGTTGCCGTGATATTTCTCTTCCTTGCAAATGTGAGGATCTCCCTTCTTGCCGCCATATCCATCCCCTTTACCTATTTTATGACCTTTGCTGCCATGTATGTCTTTGGCTATGAGCTCAACATAGTGACCTTGACTGCGGTGATTGTGGCAGTTGGTCTCCTTCTTGACGATGCAATCGTTGTAATAGAAAACATAGAGCGCCATTACCACAGCCTTAAAAAGCCAATCGTTAAGGCAGTAAGGGATGGGCTTAACGAGATACTTCTTGCCGACTGGGCAGGGACCTATACAACCGTTATTGTCCTTGTGCCCATCATGTTTATTGGAGGCTATGTCCAAAAGATTCTAAGGCAGTTTACCGTTGTCCTGGCCCTTGCCCTTATATCGAGCTACATTGTTTCAGTAACGGTAATTCCGCTCCTTGCCCCGCATTTTGTAAAGCCAAATTCAAAAAGGAACCGTCTTGAGTCCATAATAGACCTTTTTGGCACCTATGTGCTTGATCCTGTAAGGAATTTCTTTGTAAGGCTTGCCCACTTTGCCCTAAGACACAAGGTCTTTTTTATAATTCCAGGCGTTGCCCTTTTTGTAATAAGCATGAGGGTAGTCATGCCCCTTGCAGGAAGGGACCTTATGCCTCCTATGGATACAGGCATCGTAAAGATATCCTTTGAGGCCGAATCTGACTCCTCCATTGATCAAATGGAGGATATTGCCAAAAAAATTGAAAATATCCTTGAAAACATGGAAGGGATTGAAATGGTTTCCACTGTTGTGGGCTCAGAACCTGGAGTTGTAAGCTTTGGAACAGGGCAGATCCCGCAGCAGGGCCTTATAACCGTCCACTTTATAGATAGATTCCACAGGAAAAAGACCATCTGGCAGATTGAGGATGAGATAAGAAAACAGGCAAAGGTGATTCCAGGGCTTAAAAACTTTGACGTCTTTGATTTCGGGGCCACTCCGCTTTCAAGTATCGCAGCCCCTGTTGACATCATGCTTTCTGGGCCTGATCCTAAGGTACTCGATGGTCTAGCAGATAAAGTGGCAGAAAGGCTCATGAAGGTAAGGGGACTTAAGACCGTTACCCGTTCCTGGACAAGGGATAAGGTAGAGGTCCTTGTAAACGTGGATATAGAAAAGGCAGAAAAGTACGGGCTAAACCCTGTTGCCATAAGCAGAGAGCTTACAAGTGCCATAAAGGGCACGCCTGCATCTGTCTTAAGGGTCCCAGGGGAAAACGGCTATGTCATAAGGGTTCGTTACCCTTGGTCAGAAAGAAAAAGCATATCCGACATAGAAAGTATATATATTCCATCACCCCTTGGCCCTGTCCCCCTAAGGGAGATTGCATCCCTTAAAAAGGGCTTTACACGCACCAAGTTTACGCGGCAAAACCTTTCCCCAAGCGTTGACATCTTCGGCTATCGCTCCACTGCCTCAATAACCCATCTTCATGAAAGGATAAAAAAGGCCCTTTCCGGCCTAAGCTTTCCACCGGGATACAGGCTCAGTTTTGAAGGGGAGTTCAAGAACATGGAAGAGGCTGGAGGAAGACTAAAAAAGGCCCTTGGGCTTGCCGTCATCCTTTTATTCTTTTCTCTTGTCCCAACCTTTCGCTCCTGGATAAATCCTGTGACCATCATGATAGCCATTCCCCTTTCAATGATAGGGGGAGCCTGGGGGCTTGTGCTTGTTGGAAGACATGCCTGTATGCCAGCAAACATGGGAATGATACTCCTTGCAGGCATCGTGGTGAATAATTCCATACTCCTAATTGATTTTGTAGAGGAGGCCCGGAAAAAGGGTGCAGATTTAAAGGATGCAATAGAGCAGGCGGTTCGTGTAAGGACCCGCCCAATCCTAATGACCGCCTCTGGGACCATAGTTGGGATGCTTCCAATTGCTGCCCAGCGTGCCCTTGGGCTTGAAAGGCTCTCTCCCTTGGCTGTAGTTGCCATTGGCGGGCTTATGGTGGCAACATTTCTTACCCTTATCTACGTGCCAATATTTTATGAGCTTTTTGACGGTCTGAGAGAAAGGGGAAGGAGGTGGCTTGAAGAGAAAAGACGTGCAGGAATGGAAAGTTGCTAGGAACGGACGATTTAAAGGGAGGCGAGATTAAAAGTGATGGAACAATTTATAGGGGGGTGGGATGTTTCTCCATTATTATGAGTAGTGAATAAGCCAATAAAATAAATAATATTTTATATTAAATACTAAATATCTTTACAATATAAAAAAATCTTTACAATATAAAAAAAATTAATATTATTTTTTTATTTCTGAAAAGTTTCTAAACTTCTGTTTTATT
>JALXCD010000016.1:0-4464 GCA_026991135.1 Deltaproteobacteria bacterium
ATTCATAAAAGTATTAGCTAATTTTTTAGAATTTTATTCAATTTTCCTTATATATTTCTTCTTATGTCCATCAAGAATAAAAATAGAATCTCATTTTGGTATAATGGTCGCTTTTGTTAATGTTTCACTTGAAATTGGAAGGATGATTTATTAAAATTTAAATAATTATTGAGTTAAGTAATTTTTAAAATAAAGTTTCGTTTAGACTGCCGCTAAAAATATTTAGCACCCCAGTTTCTTTAAGACAAAATGCCTAAAAGAAAACTTTTAATAATTCAGGATGAAAGGACTGTTTTCAAACAGCTAAAGTTGAGCCTTTCAAACTCCTTTGATATAACTGTCGCGTCTAATCCTGGGGAAGTTAAAAAGGTCATTGCAACAGGTGAGTTTCCAGTGGTAATTCTTGATCTGAGTCTTCCTTCACAGCCTAATAGTTCGGAAGTAGGCCTTAGTCTTTTAAAGAAAATACCCGAAATATCTCCTTTGACAAAGGTTGTGGTCATAACTGGAAACAACGACAAGGAAACAGCCATGGAGGCCACATATCTTGGTGCGGTAGATATCTGTTCAGAGCCCATTGATATTGAAGTTATAAAGGTGATACTGGACCGTATCTTTCGCATGCATGAGCTGGAATTGGCCTCTAGAAAAAGAGGCTATCATCCGACTAGCAGTGTATTTCACGGCATGACAGGGGTCTCAATGCCAATGCAGCGTATTTTTGAGACCATAAGCAAGATCGCTGAAACCGATTACCCGGTACTCATAACAGGAAAAAGCGGGACAGGAAAGGAACTTGTTGCAAGGGCTATCTGGGAAAAAAGTAAAAGGGCAGATAAACCGTTTATTATTATAAATTGTGGCTCCATCCCTGAAAACCTTATTGAAAGCGAGTTGTTCGGCCACGAGAAAGGTGCCTTTACAGGGGCAAACAGTCCAAGAGCAGGAAAATTTGAACAAGCTGACAAAGGAACCATATTTTTGGATGAGATCGGGGAACTTCCTCTCCCTATGCAGGTAAAGCTTCTGAGGGTCCTACAGGAAGGGACTATCGAAAGGATAGGTTCTTCAAGGCCCAAAAAGATGGATGTCAGGATAATCGCTGCAACTAATGTGGACCTTGAAGAACACGTAAAGAAGGGACTTTTCCGGGAGGACCTTTTCTTCAGGTTGAATGTTATTGCTCTTCGCCTTCCCCTTCTTAAGGAAAGAGAAGAAGACGTGCTTATACTTGCATATCGTTTTTTGAGGGAAGAGGCAAAGGCCCTTGGAAAAGGCAGGATGAGCTTTTCACCGGCCGCCGCTACTGCTATTGCTTCCTATAGATGGCCTGGAAACGTTAGAGAGCTTCAAAACAGTATGAAAAGGGCTGTGGCCATGGCGAAATCCTGCATCCTTTATCCTGAAGACCTTGGTATTCCTGAAATTGAAGAGCAATCAACATTATCAACAGAAAGGAAATGGTATAAGGGATTTTTTTTCGGAAAAGGACTCCCTACACTTAAAGAGGCAAGATCCAGAGCAGAAATAGATGCCATTACAAAGGCACTCGCTGTAACAGGAAATAACAAAAGCCAAGCAGCAAAAATTCTTGAAATAAGCAGGCCCACTCTGCACGATCTCATTAAAAAACATGGACTAACTATTTGAATCTTTTAACTTTTGGTTTTGTTAAGATTTTCGACATCCTTATAGAGAAACTGTAACTTCCCCTGTTGTCTCTTTTAAGATATAGTGAAATATCTTTTTTGCGGAAGCTCACTTAGTATATGAAGCAGAGGGTTTCTTTCTTTTCTTGTTTAAGACGTATATCGAGATGACTTAACATGTTAAATTAACACTTACGCTCTTCTGGAATCAGCCGTAGAAAGTCTTTTTGTGCTGAAAGTCTGGATTTTTTAAGATGATTTCTTTTCAACATTTAGCAATCTTTAAGTCTTAACCAAGACAAATTTTCTTTTTCATTTGAAATGAAATTATATTCAGAGTTTTTCGTTTCCTTGTTGTGGCTACTACATGTTATTTTAATAACCTATGCTCTGGAAAATTATGGGAAGATTATAAAAATTCTATGAGACAAGGCTTTGGTTTAGAGCAAATTATTTTGCAGATCCTATCTAAAAGACACCTGCCCTCAACATGATTGATTTTGCGGAGCTGTAAGGTATTCCAACACCTATTCTATTTGATTTTTTCGTAACATCTACTCTACTCTTCAAAAACTTTATTTTTTTTGTGTTGTTTCAATGAGATCATCCTCTTTTTAACAGAAACAACTCGAATAAGCGCATAAAAATAATGTCGCTTTTTTTTACATAAACGGGATCAGATAGCAGCATTTTAATTAAAAAACAAGTAAAATCAACAAGTTAAGATTGTGGCATAATGGTTGCCTAAGTTATGGTATGAAACGTTTTTCTTTTTCAAGCTGTACAAAATCGAAAAAAGGAGGATTGAGAATGAAAAAGAGATTTTTGGTGGGGCTATCTATGTGTTTATTCATATCAATGGTGATGGCAACATTTTCTTATGCCAATATCATGGAATTTAAAGTAAATACTGATGTTTCAATTTACCAAGCAAGTCCTAATTTTACTTCTAACGGTTGGTATCTTTACACTGGCAATTGGGATAATTCTTCGGAATACTTCTCTCTTTTTAAATTTGATCTTACGGATCTGACAAATCAATTAAATCCAGGAGATGTCCTAACTATTAATAGCCTCACTTTCTATAGTTATCAAAACTATAACTATAGAACTGCTGAAACAGTAAAAGGAAATCTTTACCTTGGTACGGATGATAGCTGGACAACGGCAACTTGGAATAATTACCACTCACACGTTGGTTCATTGATTACTTGGACGTCTTTAACTCCTGGGAATAAATGGGTAACCTGGGATTTGACAGGAAACCTTTCACCCACTGAATTTCTTTCCGATAACCTAATTACACTAGTGCTTGACACTGATAGAACGGGCGGTGCAGGTTGGTATGATTTTGCAAGCATTGAATGGTCAAATTATTTTTATAATAATGATAGTTATTATTCATACCTACATATTGATTACACGATACAGCAGGGTGGATCTACTCCAGTTCCTGAACCTTCTACTATATTCCTCATGGGCACGGGTCTTATCGGAATATTTGGTTATAGAAGGAAACGTGTTGGCAAAAAAAACTTATAGATAGAAGGGCAGGTATCAGCAGCCAACAGCCCCAAAAACTGTATTTGTTTTATTTACCCCCCGGAGAGTTGTCTTCGGGGAATGTTTTATTACCATCTAAATTGGATATAACCAGGTCTAGCTGATTAAATAGTATTCCTTAAAAGATACAGTTTCAAGATGAAGAAAATGAGCCTTATTTAATTACTGGGTATATACATTTCGTTTTTACTATGAGACAAAAGACTTTTAAAAGAATTTTCTAAGGTCTAACCTCAGCCAAAAGCCCTCCCCATCCCCTTTTTTCGATTTTTTTAATAACCTTTTTAAGAGCAAGCGATTTTTCAATTTTTGGAAGCTGTCTATACATAAAGCCAGAAAGTATTATCAAGCCATCTTTTCTCAAAAGGGTTTTCATACTCAAGCCCAATGACGTTATCACACTTATGGTGAGATTTGCCAAAAGAAGGTCAAAATATTCTTTTTTTCCGCAAGAGTATGTGCCATTTACCACCAGGATATAGTCTCCGACCTCATTTCTTCTGACATTAAAAAAGGCCTCGCGGCAGGCCTTAAAATCTATATCAATGGCAACCACCCGTTTGGCTCCCTTTATTGCAGAGGCAATGGCTAGGATTCCACTTCCTGTTCCAAGGTCAAAGACATCATTTATTTTTCTTATGGAAAAGGCATATTCCAAAAGCTCCAGGGAAATCTTTGTGGTAGGATGGAATCCGCTTCCAAAGGATAGCGAACTTCTGAGAACAATTTTGCATCTGCCCGTGGCTTTCAATGAATCTTCATTCTTTAAACTGTTTTTTCCTGAAAATTTTACAACGTGTTTATTCACATAAGGAGAAGGCGAAAGGGATGTTTCTACTATTTCTGCCCCCTTAAAGTTAATTGCAAAGGTCTTTAAGATATTCTCCAGGTCTTTTTCTTCTTCAAGTAAAAAGGCCAGGTGCAGAATTTGGTATTCCTCCTGATAATCGCAATGAATCAGCGGCAAGAGGTGTTTGACCCTTGAAAAATTACCTGGGGACGATGTCTTTACTTTAATTATCAGATAGGGGCTTTCTTGAGAGTCAAATTCTATCAATTTTTTCTCCGGGTGTAATACTTAATTTTTTAAAAATATTACAAGGTTAATATTCTTTTCAAGGAAAACTAAAAGATAAGGGTGAAAAACTTAAGTATTTTTTG
Source organism: Deltaproteobacteria bacterium (assembly GCA_026991135.1). Classification (GTDB taxonomy): domain Bacteria; phylum Desulfobacterota; class Dissulfuribacteria; order Dissulfuribacterales; family QOAL01; genus JAADCZ01. The sequence goes on from JALXCD010000016.1 coordinate 4,374, forward strand.
TTTTAAATTACTTGTAATAGAAATTCTTTCTATGATATAAAAAATATAGAAATTATTATATCACCAATAAATTTTTTAAAGGATATCATAT